>JACROM010000043.1 GCA_016214445.1 Microcaldota archaeon | reverse complement strand
CTCGTTCAACAACACGTTCCCTGTTTCGTCCATAACGCACACTTGCGAAAATTCTTTATGCGTGTCCATTCCCACGAATTGCACTCCAAACCACCTCCAAACAACAATTATAGATGAAGGGGGTTTTCATGTAATCATGTTCGGCTATTAGGGGCCCCTTATTTTTAAACAAAACGGAAGCGGGCCCGGTGGGATTCGAACCCACGGCTTCTTGCTTTCCTCCATCCTTCTTTCCGCGAAAGTTTTCTTTCTTTCCATGAAAGCTTTCTTTCTTTTCGCAAAAGAAAGAAAGGTTTCTTAGAAGGCAAGCACTCTGTCCAGGCTGAGTTACGGGCCCATAATTAGTATTTCAAATGGTGGAGCACGTTTTTAAGCAGTTCCCGGAAGTTCCGAGAGCATCGCTAAATCAAGTCAGCCAAGTTCGGCTCTCCTTTCAGTTTCTCGTGTTCTTCCGCGATTTTTTTCCTAAGGTTTTCGAGGAGTTTCAACGTATATTTTTGCACCGTTTGGTTGGAATCGGTCCGTTGTCCGCTGCGTTTGAGGTAGTTTTTTAGAAGCTGGTGTAGCGTTTGCGTGTGGAATATTGGTTTGCCAGTGAAAGTGTTCAGGGCGTCTCTCACGAGCGAACTGTCGTCCAATACTGTCAGGTGGATGCTTGCGCGCGTCCGAATTATTTCGTCTTCAAGCTCTTTTATGCGCGCGAGTCTTCTTTTTTGTTCTTCGGTCATGTGTTCTTCGGCTTTTTTGATGGAATCGTAGAACCTGACGAGCCGGAACACGCCGCCTTCTTTGACAGTACCTATGCCCGAGCATATTCGTTTTTGCTGGAATTCTTCAAGTTGGTTCAAATCTGTATTTGGAAGTCCGTAAAGAGCTGGATCCAACGGTTTCTCATCCGACCGCGGCGGTTTTCCGCGCTGCATCGCGTGTATGAACCTGCGCACTTCTTCCCTGTCGCCGTCGCCTGTTTCCCGCATCATCAGGGCGTGGTCGATTTGCCTGTGGATTTCCTCGATGCGTTCCATTTCGTTTTTCCTCTTTTCGCAAGTTGCTATTTGTATATTTTCTTCCTGTGGCCGATTGTCAGGACGACTATTTTCTTTTTTGCCTCGTCAATTAAGGCTATTGCCCTGTAGTCGCCGATGCGCAGGCGCCATCTTTCCATCCCGACCAGTTTGTCGAAATAATGGTAAGGTATTTCCTTTGCGCCTTCTACTTTTTCCACAATCCGAAGCGCCACGGCTTTATCGAGCTCTCCGAGCCTTTCAAGCGCTTTCGGCATCCAGACGACCTCGTACATCGCGTCATGCCTCGAGTTTCTTCAGCAGCTCCTTCGTTGAAATTCCTTTTCCGCCCGAGTATTGCCTCTCCGCTTCCCTGATGTCCCCAAGTGTTTCCTCGCTTAGCTCGCCTTCGTTCCTGATTTTTTCAAACACCACCATCATCTTATGGATGATTTCATCGTACGTCTCGCGCGGGTAGTCCCTGAAGGAGCCGAGCTTCTTGCGGGTGTCGGTTGAAATCTGTACTGTCGTAACGTTCATATAACTCACCAATAACCTGCTATGGTTGCTTATATAAAAAGGCTTTTGGCTGATGCTCAAAAACAGAAACGAAAAGAGAAAAAATAAAATAAAAAAGAAAAAATTAGGGAGGCGGACTTTTCAGTCCATTCCCATTCCGCCCATGCCGCCGGCTCCGCCGCCTGCGGGCGCTGCAGCCTTTCCTTTGGAAGCAATTATGTCGTCGATGCGGAGAATCATTTCAGTCACTTCGGAAGCGCTCCGCAACGCCTGCTTCTTGACCTTGAGCGGCTCTATCACGCCGACTGCCTTGAGGTCTCCTACCTTTCCTTTCAGCACGTCTATGCCCGCTGCCCCGCTTCCCTTCTCGTGCTTGGTGCGCAGCTCGACCAGCGTGTCTATTGAGTCAAGTCCGCACGATTCGCTAAGGGTGCGCGGTATTACTTCCAAGGCTTCGGCAAATGCTTGTATGGCGAGTTGTTCGCGGCCGCCGACCTGGTTGGCGTACTTGCGCAGGTGCATCGCTAGTTCCATCTCTATGGAGCCGCCGCCAGTAACGTACTTCCCCTCCTGTACAGCTGAGCGGACTGCTCCTATGGCGTCGACAAGAGCCCTTTCGCCTTCGTCAACCACGTGCTCTGTTCCGCCCCTCATTAGGAGCGTAACGCTCTTCGGGTCCTTGCATTTTTCGACGAAAATCATCTGTTCGCCGGCCACCTTGCGTTCTTCCACCAACCCGGCGAACCCCAGGTCGTTTGCGCCGAGGTCCTCGAGCGTTGTTATGACGCGCGCGCCTGTTGCGCGGGCGAGCTTTTCCATGTCGCTTTTCTTCACCCTGCGTGTTGCGAGTATGCCCTTCTTGGCGAGGTAGTGCTGTGCGACGTCGTCTATGCCTTTCTGGCAGAACAACACTGTTGCACCCGAGGCAGCTACCTTTTCCACCATGTTCTTCAGCATCTTCTCCTCCTGTTCGAGGAAAGCAGTCATCTGCTCAGGAGAAGTAATGCTGATTCTCGCGTCGGTCTCGGTCTTCTCTATTTCGAGAGCGGCATCCAACAAGGCTATCTTGCCCTTCTCCAGCTTTTTCGGCATGGCCGGGTGCACCACTTCCTTGTCTATGAGCACTCCCCGGATGAGCGAGGTCTGGCCAATGTCGCTCCCCTGCTTCTTCTCGATCTTGATGTAGTCCTTGTCCACGCTTACGACCTTGTTGTTTTCCTCGGCGACCTGCGTTACAGCTTCCACGACCAGCTTGGCGAGGAATTCCTTGGTTTCGCCTGCCGTTACTGTCTTCGAGCCCATTGCAATCGCCGCTATCTTGTTGAGTAGTGCGTTGTCCTTGAGGGTCACGTTTTCCGAAGCGTCGTAAAGGTATTCTATTGCTTTGTTTGCGGCGCTCTTGTAACCGGAAATTATGGTCGAGGGGTGCACGTCCTGTTCCAAAAGCTCGAGAGCCTTCTTGAGCAGTTCGCCTGCGATTACGACCGCGGAAGTTGTTCCGTCGCCAACTTCTTCGTCTTGCGTTTTGGCGATTTCCACCATCATCTTGGCTGCCGGGTGTTCGACGTTCATTTCCTTCAATATAGTGGCGCCGTCGTTGGTGATGACGATGTCGCCCATCTCGGACACCATCATCTTGTCCATGCCCCTCGGGCCAAGAGTGCTCTTGACTGCCGAAGCAACGGCATAGCCAACTGCGATGTTGGTGCGCTGCGCGTCCCTTCCGAGTATCCTTGCCGAACCTTCCGGCAAAACCATGTATTGCTGTCCTTGTAATTGTCCTTGCTGCATATTCAGAATCTCCTCCAAAATTACGCGTCTATAGCGTTGCGTAAAAACAGTACTATTGTTCTTTCAGGAAGCACAATAAAAATCTTGCGCCGGCACCCGAAAACCAAGAAATTCGTCATTTGGCGTAAAAACTCTTGTTTTTATTGTGTTTTTCCCTCCTATTGTGAAAATACTATGGTGCGACACGCGTGTTGCGCCGTGGTTTACAAAAGGAGGAATGGGATTATGCCTTCAAAAGACAAGGATATGATGAAGACTGTTGGCGACTGGGCCTTTATACTGGGTGTCCTGCTCGCCTTGGTGCTGGGTGTCTTCAACCTTCAGCCTGCCTCGTTGATGCTGGCCATTTTGGCTATCATGGGCTTGCTGGTCGCGTTGCTGAACATCACCGAAAAGGAAGTTGCCGGGTATTTGATAGCGAACATTGCAGTCCTGGTAGGCGCTAACGCTTTCAGCGGAATGCTGATTACGCTCGCCACGCCGCTTAACCTCGGTTCCATGGCAACCATATTGCAGTCGATAGCGAGCAACCTCGTGTTCTTCGTCGCTCCGGGCGCGGTGCTCATAGCGTTGAAGGAAATCTATGCGCTCGCCCAAGCCAACTAGGGTTGGTTTGAGCGAAGCTTTCTTTTTTTCTTTTATTTTTTCTTTTCCCCTCTTTCCCGAACCCAACCTTTTCCAGAAAAACACACGCGCCAGCGCGCGAAAAAGCAGGGGGTGAGTTGTTTTTTCGTGAAATCCGGAAAACCTGCCCATACGAACCACGCGCGCTTGTCCATTTTCATCCCAAACTTCGGTTTCAATTTGCCGGAGCAGCTGCTTTGCCGCGTGCGCGTACCTGATTATTTCGGCGTGTTCTTGAAGCGTGGTTTTCGGGCGCGTCCAAACCTGTTCTGAGAAAGTCTGCGAGGGAAACCCTGCCGTCTTTTGTCGTGGACTCGGTGATGAGCAAGGGATGAACGCCTCGGTGTTTTTTGCGGAAATCATTCAATCCTTTTATTTCTCTTTCAGGTATTTCGTCTGTCGCCGTCACGTTTATGGCGGTTTTGCCGGCTATGAAGTCAACCTCGGATTTCAGCTCCGACCAGTAGCTTACTTCGTCGGATTGCTCGGACAATTTGATTAACGCAGTGTTCTCGAACATTTGTCCCCTGCTTTTAGAGTACTTGATGCTGACGATGTTTATCAGGCCGTTGTCGAGCACGTATAACTTCGGCAGTTTTGTCACGTCGTGCCTTGTTTTCACCGAATAGGAAAAGTGAGGCACTTCGAACAAGAGGTAGGCGTCAACCATGTAGCCAACGTACAGCGCGAGCGTGTCGTTGGAGAGCCCGAAAACGTTGGACAACTTGTTCAAGCTTATTTTCGAACCGACCGCGCTGACGAGGTACCTGGCGAGTTCTATGAGCTGTTTTGCGTTCCGGGTTTCCGAGCGTTGTTTGGGCACCACAAACTTTATATTATCAATAAACAATGAAATTATCACTAAATAACGATAGTGGGTGTTTTGGGTTTAAATGAAACTGACGAGTCCGCAAACATACAAGGTCGTGCGCTTTGCTCTAGAGTCAGGTCAGTTTAAGCAGATGGAGGCTCAAAAAGCGACTGGCGTTTCGTTTGGGTTGGTGAACCGGGTTACTCAGTGGATGATGTCTCGGAAGTTTGCTGCGGAAGAGTCCGGGGGGTATCGAGTTATTGCGCCTGCCGCGTTGGCGCAGACGTTTTCTGTTTTCCGGCGGATGGACGATTTGCATAGTGGCGCGTACACGTTACACGTTGACGCCAAGGAGCTGACGAAACTCTTTAAAGAACATGATGCGGTTTATTGCCTATCTTCTGCTTTGGCTTATTATGATGATTACTTTCGGGACCCGTCAGTACAGGTGTACGGGTCAGAAGCCCTAAACAAGGCGCTTTTAGAATTGCCGTCTGGCCGGCGGGTTCGTGTTGATGTGTACGAAGACGACTTGCAGGATGACGAAGATATCGTTTCCGAGAAGGGAGTTAGGCTTACTGCGAAAACGCGCACTATTATTGACTTGTTGTGTAGTGAACGGGCTTACGCGGCGGAGCAATTGATAAAGAAAACGTGGGGCTAAAAAATGGAAGCGGATTACTCGGCGGAAATTACTGGAGAGACACGAAAAGAGTTAGTGGAGTTCATTAGGTGGTATAACCACGTTCAGGGTCACGACCCTTTGATTGTCGGCGGGTGGGCGGCTTGGGCTTACCATCATGGCTTGGGTTCAAAGGATATTGACGTCGTGTTTCCTGGCGCGGCTTCAAAGCAAATGACGTTGACCGCGTATTTCAAGTCGAACGGATATTCTGAAAGCCGGAACGTGGATTTTTTCGATTTTGAATTCTCGAAAACAAGGGTTGCTTCTGACGGTCGGAAAGTGAAGATTATTGTGGACGCGGTTTCCATGGACCGAAACGTCCAGGTTTCGGGCACGGAGTTGATTATTCCATGGGCTTTGGCGGAAAAACACAAGCAAAGATTTTCTTTCGCTCCTGGCGCTGAGACGTATATTATTGTGCCGGAGTTGTTGTTGGTGTACAAGGTTGGCGCGTTAATCGGGAGAAATCATTACCTTCGCACTGCCGATGTGAGCCGTCAGTCTCATTACCAGTCAAAGCTTTGGAAGGATGCGCGGGACGTTTTGGGTCTTTTCGAGAATTGCGTTTTCGATTCTAAGCTGCTTTTCCGTCTTTTGTCCTCGTGCGGGTTGAGTGATAGGCAGTTGCTTGATGCTGCTGCCGCGATTGGCGAGCAGCAGTTCAAGGACGAGCAGAAAGGGTTGTTCGGGGAGAAGTGGCGTTACGTCTTCGGTAATGGCCCGGTAAGCACGAGTACGCCGGGCGTTCGTAATCCTCGCTATTAGGTTGTTTTTATAGCAAACCAAGAAAATAACACGACGAAACAGTCTTGGTTTGCTATCTACCAAACGGCGCGAAAGTTTCGCAAAACTTTCGCGGTTTGGTATAGTTTCTTTTTCGGTTGAGTCGCGATTTTTTCAACCGCTTTTATTGAAGCTGAAGACGGCACAACCTTTACTTTCGCAATTTCCCTGATGTTTGCGGCAAGGAATAGCGGCGCGGTTGTGAACAACTTGCTGATGTCTTTCTGAGGCGACAAAAGCAAAACTCTCGGCTTCTTTTGTTCTTCCCGTTCCGTATGGTAAAACTAAGCTAACGGTTGTTTTAACACCTTTCTATCTAAGAAAAACGTTTATTACTTCTGAAGGGCATTTCCACTGAATAGGTGGTTCGCATAGCACAGAAAAGACAGAGGAAACTCATCACTTCGGCCTTGCCGTACGCCAACGGCGACCTGCACATCGGCGGAATACGCTCGACTTACCTGCCTGCAGATGTCTACGCAAGGTACTGCAGGCTTAAGGGGTGCGACGTTGTTTTCGCCTGCGCAACTGACGAGCACGGCACCCCTATAGAAATGAACGCCGCCAAGGAGAAGATGGAGCCGGAGAAATTCGTGGAGAAATACCACGAGCGCCAGGAGAAGGATTTTCAGGCGTTGGGCGTATCGTTCGACGTGTTCCACCACACCCATTCAGATGAAAGCAGGGAACTGTCGGAACTCTTCTACGAACGGGCTGAAAAGAGAGGATGCACTTTCCTCAAGGAAGTGGAGCTGACCTTCTGTTCCAGCTGTAAGCGCTTTTTGCCCGACCGTTACGTCAAAGGCGCTTGTCCGCATTGCAAGGCAGAGGACCAGTACGGAGATGGGTGCGAGAAATGCGGCAAAGTCTATTCGCCGAAGGACCTTTTGAAGCCAGAATGCGCGATATGCGGCAAACAACCCACTTCGCGCAAAGTAGAACATGTCTTCTTCAAACTGAGCGCTTTCAGGAAGGAACTTGAAGATTTCCTACAAGCGCAGTCGTTGCAGAAGGACGTGGTTCATTACGTGCAGAACTGGCTCAAGGACCTGAAGGAATGGGACATCACGCGAGACGGGCCATATTTCGGCATACCCATTCCCGGAAGAAAAAACCAGTTCTTCTACGTGTGGTTCGACGCGCCCATAGGCTATGTTGCAGCGACGAAGAAGTGGTGCTCCGAAAACAACGAAAACCTTGAAGACTGGTGGAACGAAAAAAGCGAAATAATCCACTTCATAGGCAAGGACATAGTGTACCACCACTACCTGTTCTGGCCGGCAATGCTCCATGCTGCAGGATACGCTCTTCCAAAAGCCATACCGACCAGGGGCTACCTTAATGTTGAAGGCCAGAAGATGAGCAAAAGCCGCGGCACGTTCGTGCTCCTGAAGGAAGTTCTGGGCGAGGTTGCGCCTGATGTCCTTAGGTATTACATGACGAGCATCACTCCCGCTGACACAACTGACGGCAACTTCGCGTGGAAGGACTTCCAGGCAAAGACGAACAACGAACTCATTGGAGCGTATGGGAACTTAGTTTTCCGCGTTTTGTCGTTCATAGAACGCAAAGCCGGAGGAGTTGTGCCTAGACCAGGAAAGTATTCAGACCAGGACAAGGCTTTCGAGAAGAAGCTGGAAGGGATCTGGAACGTAGGCGAGAAGCTAGATGCCATCCGGGTCAAGGAAGCGCAAGAAGAATTATTCGCGCATGCTTCCGAGGCGAACAAGTACTTCAACGACCGCGCGCCTTGGAAGCTGAAGAACCAGGAAGAGCTTGACACCGTTCTTTACCTGAGCGCCAAGGCGGTTTATTCCCTTGCCCTTGCCCTTTACCCGTTCCTTCCGTTCTCTTCCGTTGAAGTGTTTAGGCAGTTAGGGGTTCCCGCTCCTGGAAAGTGGGCGGACCTTTCAGGTTTCAAGCCCGGGCTCAAAGTGAGCGCGAAACCGTTGTTCCCGAGGATGGAGGACGAACTTGTCGAGAAGCAGGTAAGGAAGCTTTCAAACTAGATTACTTCTGCAAGCTCCTTGGCGCTCTTGAACGCCTTGTTGAGCCGGTCGTACATCAGAACCGCATCATCCTCGTTCACCAGGAAAGAGATTTTGCTGTACGAACTGAAAGTGTTCCACAGGTTGACGCCCGCGTCGTTGAACTTGCTGATGAAAAAGTTGTACAGCCCGGGTATGTCGTAGCCTTTCTTCGGGTAGGCTATGGTGAGCAAGGCGAGGTTGCGGTTTTCGCTCAAAGGCTTCAGCGTGCCGGCGACTTTCTTCACCTCATCCATGAACTTCGTGTGCGTTATGACTGAAATCTCGTCGCTGCGCTGGATGACATACATTTTCTCGCCTTCGAACTGGATTTCGCCTTTGAGATGGTTCAGCTGTTCCATGAACTCTTCCGAATACGGGTAATTGACGCAGGTCATGTCGCTCTGTATGTTCATCTTGCACTCTGAAATGATTCCGAACAATTCGGCCGAACCTTTGTAGGGCACTGCCAGGGTGTACCTGCGAAGCGCCATGGTTATGGCTTCCACGGTAACGTTTTCGCCGCCTAGGCGTTTGTCGACTGTAGGCTTTATCATCCGGGCCAAGGCAGTCAGGTTCAACAGGCCGAGCCGCATGCTTTCGTGAAGAAACGACATGTCCGAGACTGTTTCCCCCACTATGCCCGACAGGCGCACGGACTCCGTGCTTTGCTTTTGCATTCTTCTCCCACAAAAACAACAGCCTGAGGCTATAAAAGGCTTTCGAAATAACACGATTGAGTAGTAAAAAACACTGTTTTGTTGGAAATCTAACAAATCTGTTAGGAAACGAAAACTATTTATAGGAGTTTGGCGTGATAAAGTCGGCAAGGAGGTGGGAATTTAAGAGTGGCACAAATCCGGACAAGTTCGCGGAGTGGCTTGCGGGCCGTCATGTTTTCAAAACCCAAAGGAGGCAAATCCTGAAGAAAGGTGAAAACTCGGTTCCGCAACCACCGCGAAAAATCTTGTTCCTAGAGCATGCGCCTGTTTTTTTGGGGCTTTGGCCGGCTCGCGTAGGGGAGCGCGTCCGAAAACAATCATGGTCGCAAAGGCGGTGGGATAAAAAAATGGAGTTACAGCATATCGAAGGAGAAGTGACCGAAGCCCCAGTGATTTCTTTTTCCGCCCCGCAGGACTCGCTCGTCATTGCGCTTTTCCTGCTTTCGCTCTATTTCCTGTTCATCGCGCAGAGCATAGTGTTCTTTGCAGTGTCTTTCATGTTTTTGGCTTTCCTGTACAAGCCGCACAGGCTTACGGTAAACGGGAAGTACGGAGTTTCAAGCGACGTGATAACATGATTGTAACCAGGGGGGTACGGGAATGATAGCGCACTTATGCGCGTTGCTCTATTATCTTCGTTGCAAAGTCCTTTGATGTTCTTTCCATGTAATTGCTGGTTTTCAGGGGGCCGCGCGTAGAGGATGAGTAGAGGAGGGCGTCGGGAAGAAAAAGGGTTGGAGAGCTCTTTTCGCGTTTTTCTTTCTCATCTATTAAAGCGCGTAACCCCTTTTTTACTTTTTTGTTTCCGTATTTGTTCGCTCGTCTTCTTCCATAGCCCCGCTGCCTTTCTTCGAATACTTTAGTTTTCACCCGCCGCGCCACTACTCCCGCCTGCTTTTTATTCAACCCAAGCCACTCTTTTTCCAATGAAAGTCGAAGACCTCGGCATCGGCGACTCCATTTCGGAAACAACCGGCTTCCAGGCAACCGAGCTTTGCCGGGCTGTTGAGCTGATAAAGGAAATGAAGGAAGACGAAGATCGGACGGTTTTTTTAGCGTTCACAGCGAACATGGTTGCTTCAGGGTTGCGGGGTGTTTTCGCCGATTTGATCCGCCAAGGCTGGGTTGACGTGGTGGTAACTTCGGGCGGGAGCGCGGACCACGACATAATCAAAAGCCACCTTGCATATGAAATCGGCTCCTTCGGGGAAGACGATGAGAAGATAAGGGACGAATACAACCGGATTGGAAACCTCTTGGTTCCCAACAAGGCGTACGAGCTTTTGGAAGGAAAAGTGCAGCCTCTTTTCAAGGAACTTTACAACAAAAAGAAAACGTGGACTTCGCGGGAACTCGTAACCGAACTCTCTACTCTGGCGAAGGGCGAGCACTCTTTCCTGAAAGCATGCGCTGAATGCAACGTTCCCGTTTTTTCGCCAGCTTTGGTTGATTCTGCTATTGGTTTGCAGTTGTTCTTCTTCAAACAGGACCACTCAGACTTCGTAGTTGACGTGACCGGCGACCTGAACGAGCTGGCGAACATCGTCTTGCAGGCAAAGAAAACATCCGCGATAATTTTGGGCGGCGGGCCTTCCAAGCACCTTACTTTGGGCTGCAACCTTTTGAGGGACGGGCTGGACTCCGCTGTCTACTTCACTACCGCGCAGGAATACGACGGCTCGCTCTCGGGCGCGCCCCCTCGGGAAGCGAAGTCGTGGAAGAAGCTGAAAGGAACTTCAGCAGTAGTATACGGCGACGCGACCATAACGTTCCCGCTGGCGTTACGGACTCTAAACTCTTTCTAGCCAAGCAATTATTTTTTCAATTCGCTTAGGACATGAGCGCGCCTCAGGTTCATGAGAAGTTTTTTGGCGCTTTCTTTCACAGCCATACCCCTTCGGCCAGCGCCTTCCTGAGGAAAGTTTCAGTCTTCTTCCTCTCGAACTCTTCGGGCGTGTAAGCCAAAGCCTCGACAACCAGGTCGGTGTCGTTGCATTCCAGCACTTTTCCTATCCTTTCAAAGAAGCGTTCCTTGAAGTCCGCCACAACCACCAGGTCAACGTCGCTTTTCTCGTGGTAGTCGCCTCTTGCGAACGAGCCGAACAGCAGGATTTTTTCAGGCGCCATCCTTGCTTTGATGTTCCCGATTATCCGCCTTATTTTCGAGTCAATCCCCTTATCGCCGACAACAGCCTTCCGGCGTAGCTTATGCATTTTTTTGCGTCACCTTCCTTGTAGAAATCATGAGGAATGCCGTCAGGCAAGCCTTCAGGATACCTTGTGGAAATATAGTATTGGTCAAGGGCCTTGCAATCCATGCATTTTTCAAGGGTTTTCTCGTTTGCCGTTGCTTCTTTCAGAAGCGCGTAGACTGAATGGGTCATCAAATCGCGTTTTCCTTTAAGCATCAAGTACGCTTTCAGTGCCTTCTCGGCGCTTTGCTGGCTCTGGAAGCATGCCCACTCGTAATCGTTTTGCGCCATGCTGCGTTTTGCGGCCTTCAGGTCGTACTCGGATTGGCTGAACCATTTTTCGAAAGCCGTCCGGTTGTTGTCCTGCATGTTTAACTGTTTTGTCCATTCGGGTTTAAACTGTTTGGTTTTCTCGCTTTTGTCTTCAGCGGCTGCACTGCCCTTTCAACAGCAGCTGCAGCATCCGCCCTTCTTCATCGGTTTCTTCTTTGCTTTCGATTTCTCCTTTGCCGGCATTGTAACCACCTTCGATAGTTAACGCTTGGCGCAATTTCCTAAATTCCCGTGGTTTTGGGCACTATGATGCCCAGTTTCTCAACAATTTCCCTCTGCTTCTTGGTTAATTCACTAACAATCAAGTCGTTCGGATAGACTTTGCACTTCAGATTACGCATTCGCACCAGCACATCCT
>JACROM010000047.1 GCA_016214445.1 Microcaldota archaeon | reverse complement strand
GTCTTCACGACCGCTAGTCATGATTGGGAAAGCGCTCCGCAACCGACTCGTGATAGTGTGCTCTAACGCACGGATAGATGAATGTCGGAATCGTTTTGCCGATGAATTCGTAAAGTATAATAGGGGGTTTTCATAGATGGCTTCCCCAAGACCCTTTGTCTCGCGCTTGCGGTTGCCTTCATTAAGCTCGTAGCATGCTTGGATTGCCTGCCTTTCTTTCGGCAGGACGAAGTCGCATTCAGAGCCGGTTTTTCCCTTATAGTAATAGAACTCCTTTCCGCTCCTCTTGAGCTGCAGGGCAACTAGGTTTTCGAGCATTGCGCCCTTCCGTTCAGTTGTGGCCGGCGCGGTTTTCGCTATTATGCCATTGTCCACGCAGTACACTTTTTTCGGGTTCTTGTCTATCAGCTTGAGTCTGCGCTCGTACGCGCGGACAGTGAAGACAAGGTAGGTTTCCTCTGCGTATTCGACGTATTTCTGCACGGTGTTCGCGCTTATGCCGAAATTGTCCGTTATGGAGCGGTAAGTTATGAGGTTTCCCGCGTTCGCGACAAGAAAGCGCACGACTGCCTTCAACTCTGCTGGCTTTCTCAGGTTGTACCGGACGACGATGTCCTTCTGGATTACGTCATTAAGAACCTGGGTCAGGACAGACTCGTTGGAGAAGACTATTGCCTCAGGCATGCCTCCCTTTTCAAAGTATTCCCCGAATCTTTTGGACAAGGCGGCTTTCTCTTCAGTCGAGTAAGGGCCGGTTCTTGGGGCAAAGAGGAGTATTTAAACCTTGCTCAACACGTTGAGCAATAATACCTCTTTTTGCTCATTACGTTGAGCATCATCAAAGACTTGCCTCTGACGGGAGAGAAATGGTGCGCTGACATCCGCGATTGAAGGAAGTGGATGCTTTAGCGTTCGTGAAGAGGAACGTCCCCCCAAGGGGGGAGTCTTCCGGCTCTTTATTTTGAAGAGACAACTGGCTCTAGCCCGCGGCAGTTCACTTTAGCGTAACTCCGCGTAAAAGTCAACGGTACTGCCGCCCAAGGCCGTGTCAAGAGTGGAGGGAACGCGGATCTCGTAATCGTAGACCCCGTACTTTCCTTGCGTGCTCGCGTTGAGTTCAGTGACGAACAACACGTTCTGTTTGTTTACGGTATCGTACTCGGAACCTGCCGGGCTATCGCCGGCATCCCACAAGATGCCAGTGGAGAAATTCGAGTTGTTTGTGCTGTTGGTTATTGGCACGTAGGGGAGGTTTTTGGTGGCGAAAAGGGTGAAATTCCGGGTGTTGGCAGGGGTAGACCCGTCGGTGCTGAACAAGTTTTGGATGCTGTCGGAAAATATGCTTAGGTTCAAGTTGGAGTCAACATCCTGGAAGTCTAGCGAAGCTGTTGTCCCGTTCGGGTACCTGCCAAGCGCAGTGATATTCTGCCAACTGATGCTCGCGGATGAACTGACTGCAAAAACATTGCCCCCTGCTCCGGGCCACCGAAAAACCGTGTAGTTCGACGCGCTTTTCCTAAGGGTCAAGTTGCCGCTCAAGCTACCGTAATAATACGACCAAACTTCCAGCACGTATGACGTTGTCGCGTTCCTATGCTCTTCCCCGTTGTTTGCGTCGGTCACCTTAAAGTTGGCGCGGATGCTGTAGTTAAGGGGCGCGTTGCACTCGGTCACGTTCTTGTAGAGCGTGGTCGAGTTGGAGCTGTCTTTCTGCACGAAGAAAAGCCGGGTGTCGAGTGTCTGGATGAAAGTCATGTTGCCGGCGTAATACAAAAAGTGCGAAAGGTTGCCCGTGAAATTCGTGTTTCCGGTGTTGGTGACCGACGGTTGTATGGTCACGTTTTCTGAACACTTGTATTGAGTGTCATCCAACGACAAGCTCGCAGTACCAACGTAGTCTGACAGGATTGTGAACGTGCCGGTGGCGTTTTCTTTGACTTCGGTCGCGTTAGTGGTGTTCCTTGACTGGAAGAAGATGGTGTAAACACCCGGCAAAATGGTGTTGGCGGTGTTTAGGATCCCGCCACACTGAAAGGTCCGGACAGGGTCCGACGCGCTCATGTTTACCATGTAAGAATCCGAGAGGACCACTTCTTGACTTGAGGTAGTCACATTGCATGTGATGTTAACGTTGAACAAGTCGTCTGTGCCGGTGTTTGACGCGTTAGTTGTAATGTTTAACCCGAAGTACGCCCCTGCTTGAGCGACAGTAGCGTTTGTTGTAGCGTTTCTCGCCACCGTATCTTCAAAAAAGACGGGGTTCCCGTGCACGTGCTCGTCCGCGGAATTCTGAAACTCTTGCTCGGTTGTTCCAAACAGGGCGCCAACGTATTTTTTCCTCTGTTGGCCTGGTTGCAGGGTCCCGTTTAGAACATTCAGCGCCATTACGGTATCGACTTTGGCAGCTAGCGAGCGTTGGGACACATCGACCAACTCTTCGGGCACCTCGCGCTTGCCATCCGTATCAGTGGAAGGGTTAGTTATGCCTTGATAGACGTCCACCTGGCTTATGCTCGCGAACCTGGTTGCCAGTCCGGCATAGACGAGGTCTCCGCCAACGCCCGCGCCTTTTCTTTGCCGCACGTAAAAATAGTCGCCTGCAGCGTCCGAGCATTTCGTCAACGCTTCGATAAGGTCGCCGCTTCCGTCGCATCTTATTATGCCCTCTTTCTGGATTTGCTCCACAACAGACGTTGAGTCCGTATGGACAATCAAAGCGTAAAAGTCGTCCGACGTCTCGCTGCCTGCAACGTTGGCAAGGTCAAAATCGAAGTAGGCGTATATCTTAACGCCGGTTATTGGCACGCCCGCAATGTTTGTCGTGTCCATGAAAGAAACCGGGTGCGTGTTGTAGTCTGACAGGATGTGGCTGACGGTTACGTTTAGGTCATTGTTGAACATGTTTGTTTTCACCATTACGTACCCGGACGTGTTTATAGCGACCCATGCGGATGTGCTTAGGGCGTTGGAGGTGGTGAGGTTATAGACGGAACCCGATTTCGTGTAGTTGACCATGTACCTGCCTAAAAACAATATGTCCTGCCACGACCCGCCGGAATTTTTTACGGTAAGGTCGACAAGATCCCCTGGAAACAACCTTGAAGTCTTGTTGTGGAACGCGTTCGTGCTTTTGACGCTGTTTTCGGCGTTTCTCGACACGTTGGTGATTTCCACCACGCCTGAAACGCCGGCGAGAATCCGAAGGGTATAGTTGGTGTGGTGCAAATCGTAGTACGTCGCGTTTCCTTCGGTAACCTGCGCCACATATAAGTTTGCGTCGTGCACGTAATCAAACTCCAGGAAGCCGCCCCGGACTTTAATGTCGAACGCGTCAGAAGGTTTTGCGAGACCGCTCAGCGGGACGTGCTCAAATTGTCCGGCTGCGCTGATTTGCCTGGACTTGCCCAGAAGGGGGCCTACAGTGCCCGCGCGGTAGATTTCAAAAGATGCGTTGGCCTGAAGCGGGTTCCGGACGAAAGCATCAACCACGTTGCCGTTGCTCAAGTTTTTCTCGAAAGTAACCCGGATAAGTTCTCCTGCCCGGATTGGCGTAGACCAAACATCGTCTTGGCTCCTAACGAGCCCGTAAACATTCGAAACGAGTTGATCGCTTTTGTCGAAGTGTACTGCGTCAATTACCCGTATTCCGCCAACTGGCGCGCCTGAATCAAAGGTCTTGAGCGCGCCTGAAAACGCGCCGTAGAGGGCCCCCCCCGAAACGATGTTGGCGAAAAGTACGGCCAACAGGACAATGCTCCCGACGTGTTTTACCATATGCAAGTAACAAAACAACGCTGCGGACGAATTAAAGCCTATTCTCAGCTGATTATAGTGAACCGCTAAAGTAATGCGGCTGTTTTTCGCGGTTCACTGGATAGCAACGCGCAGCCATTTCGTCGCGTTATTTCTGCGCGTTGCGGTATTGTTTCGGTGCCTGCGCAACTTATTATTCTAACTGAAGGTAAAACTCGTAGTTTGGAACCTGCCCGGAGTTTGTGCTGTTTGAAAACAAAATCATCTGGAAATTGCCCTGGCTGGCGTTGTCGAACAACAACATGTTTTGGTCGATTGGGCGCAAAATACTTGCGAATAACGCATTGCCGGAAGTGTCATTCAACACCTGCGTTTCGTAGTAGTGGGAAACCTCTTGGCTGGCCCGCGAGGCTTGGTCAGTGACGCGATAACTAAGGAGCCTTGCCGCACCACCGGCGCCGGCATTAATCGACTTGTTTCCGACAACAAAACTGGTCGGGGCGCCGGTAAACGTGTTGCTTCCGGAGTCAGCGCGCGACGACTCGATGCTAAATAGCGAGTCTATTGCCGCACCACTGAAAGGGTTGCCGGACAGGCTGGACCATAAGGGGATACTAGTTCCGTTGTAAGCGAAAAGCAAGGGATAGTAGTTTTTCGAGGACTGGTTCCGCATGGCACCAATTGACCAGTCAAAAATAGAGCGGTTTGAAGCGCCCCGCAGTTTAATCTCCCCGGTAATATTGCCGTAGATGCCCGCCCAATAATTAGTCTGGGAGGTTGCGGCGACCGTCAAGTTGTACGCCACGCCGACTTCAGCTACCGAAGCACGGTCAGCCTGTGGTTGCGGCTTGACGCTGCTGCTGGTCGTAACCGCGGAACCTTGCGGGTCCGCTGCGGCAACCAGCAGGGAAAATACAAAAAACAAACCGAGCACAACGCTTAATCTACACAAACTAGCAGAAAGCAAACGTATTGGAACAAATTGTTGCTTTCTGCTATCTACCAAGACGCAGTTAGAAGTTCCATTACTTTTGCGTCTTGGTATAGCGTTTTCATCAGAAGGTCTCCGTGAATTCTTCCAGCACATATAGGGCATATTAGTACAAACCAACGTAAAACGAGAACTTAGGCCTTTCGGTCAAGCGGGCTGCGGGACAAAAATCGGGCGTCTATAGCAAGTGACGCAAATATTAGTACGAAATAGGCGTCGCTTGCTATATAGTGGACGACAATGGTTGTACGGAAAATTATGTCGTCCACTATAGCCTTTGACGAATGACGCCCCTATCTTCACAGGTACGCAAACGGGACGGACCACACCGGACACGGGCCAATTTGCCGCCTCGCAACTTCGTTCAAGTTGGCCACGAACGCTTTTTTCGGCGCGTATTGCTGGATGAAGCTGACGAGCGCGCGGGTGATTTTCGGGGTTTTTTTTACTTTAACTGGAATGTTCCCTTTTTCAAGCACAAAGTCCACTTCGGTCTTCGCAGTTGTGCACCAGTATTTAACCGGCCCGCTGGCGGAAAGCTGGTTGAACACGAAATTCTCGTAAAGAGCGTCAAAATCCGACGCTTCAAAACGCTCCAGCAAATGGTTGCGCAGGCCGTAATCCACGAAATACACTTTCGGGTTTTTGCGAAGCTCGCTGACGCGGTCCTGGAAGAACGGTTTGACAACAGAAACCACAAAAGAGTCCTCCAGCAGAGGCAACAGCGCCCTCACTTCCGTGTAGCGGAGCCCGGAATTGCGCGCAAGATTTTCGTAATTGACCTGGCTTCCGATCGTCCGCGCGAGGCACTGAAGCAGTTTTACTGCCGGATCGCGGTACTTGTTCCCATAAAGCGAGACCACGTCTTTTTCCACGTAGGTGGTGAAGAGATTCTTGAGCAGTTCCCGTTTTTTTTCTTTGTCCGCTTCAAGCACTATCCGCGGATACCGGCCATACGTCAGATACTCGTGCAAAAGGCGGTTTAAATCATCCAAAAAAACAGTTGGCTGCGACAGCGTCTCCCCGTCCATCCCGACTTTAAGCTCCGCGTATTTTTTTTCGTAACCCGGGTTTTTGGCGCGGAGAAACTCGCGAAAACTGAACGGGAACAGGTCCAGGAAAACCACGCGACCCGCCAAATTCGCGCCCAAGTTGGTGAGGTCAAAGGAGGATGAGCCCGACGCAATGAACTTGGCATCCGGAAAAAAGTCGAACAGCAACTTGAGCCTCCTGCCGGCATCCTTGACGTACTGAAGTTCATCCAGCAAAAAATAGTTTTTTCCAGGCTTGCGGTAAAACGAAACGTATTCTTTGCAGTCTGCCTCGAACTTTAAACGCGCCACGTCTTCCTCAAAGCTAAAATAATGGATCCTGCTTTCGTCAACGCCTTTGCCGGTCAAAAGTTGTCTTGTCCGCTCCAACAGCGTTGTTTTTCCGCTCTGCCGGGGACCCCGAATCAATAATATTTCGCGGTCTTCGAGCCACCTGCTTAAAACCGCTTCCGAATCGCGAACTACGTAATTCAACATACTCGCCACAAAACAACTATGTTATTTTATTTAAAAGAAACGACTTTATAAACTTTCCGTTCGTGTACGAGTATTGTCGTGGGGGTTACCAATGAAACGTTTTTTCGTTGGTAGGTTTTCTTCGCAAAACACCCGCTAAAAACTCAAAACCAGCCATAACCTCCTATGACAACAAACAAAAAAACGCAAAACAACGAAAAACAACCGTCGTCGACTGACAAACAACCCGCAAACCCGACAAACCACGAAGCGCCCGCTCACCCCTACTACGAGAATGGCACAATTCTTCCCGTCAGTTCAAGCCCGTTAAACGAG
>JACROM010000057.1 GCA_016214445.1 Microcaldota archaeon | reverse complement strand
CGGAAGCAAACTCGTTTGGCGCGGAAAAGGCAAAGCCCGGCACTTTTTTGTGGCCGGATCCTTTCCCGCAGGTTTTTTCCAGAAATTCAGACAGCAAGGAAGAATGAAGGGTCAGATCATGTCCTTTGGCAAAACCCCGCAGGTTGTCTTTTTCATGGAAGTTTACCCCCAGTCTCTGCGCAAAAGATCGGACCGGCGAAAGAAAACCATCATCCGTGTTCGAAATCTCGATGCCATGCCGCGTCAGGCTGCCCTCGCTCAAGTAGGCGCCGAGCAGCCAACCAAATTCCGAGTCCAAAGGCATCTTCTCGGGTATGTGTGCGGTTGAGTGGTTTTGCATCGGATACACGAAACCGTCCTCGATATCGAAGGATTGATGGCCGCCGGCGTAATGACGCAGTGCATCCGCTCCAACGGGCACGGTGTACTCTAGGTTGTGGTGCGTCCTTGAAATGGGCGAATGGGCAACCGCTTTTTGGAGTTCGCTTCCAAACCAATGGGTTTGCTTGGACAGGATGGATTCCATTTCCAGCAAGTCGTTTGCGCGTGCCGGGAGGTGTTTCAGCACCGGAATGCGTTGTCCTGTTTCAAGAAGGCTTCCCGAAATCGGGACGAGTTGTCCTTGTTTTCGGATGACGAACGAATGATTATCGGTGGCGCGAATTTTCCGACCCGAGCGCGTCGTAATTTCCAACATGTGTTTTTCGCATCGGTGGCGGCTGCATTGGCGGACGTCTTTCCATTCCACCTTTCCATGGCCCGTTAGTGCTGGCACACGGATGCCAAACGATCCGTCCATGTTCAGCACGTCGGTCCCGTTGAGCTTTTCCCAACCGTGTTCTTGCATTATTTGGTCAATGAATTCGCCAATGGCAACTGGTTGAATCTGGCCGTCTTTTTCAACGAGGACTTTTTCATCCGCCGCAATGCTCATTTGGGTGCCCGGTTCGCCGAGGCTTTGGGCGGCTATCACTCCTACCGGGTCGCCGTAGACCACCTGGTCGCCTGTCATCGGGTCCTTGCCGTCTTCGCCGTAAGTGAATTGGACCACTCTTCCGTAGGAGTCGCGGACGCTCATGTCCTTTGCTACTATCAAGTCTTGTAAAGCGTTGATGAGCCTGCGTTGCATGTACCCTGTCTTTGCAGGGTTGACGCCCTTGTCAACCACGCTGTCCCTTCCTCCTGCTGCGTGGAAGAAGTATTCTGCTGCAGTGAGGCCTTGTTTGTAGTTGCTTCTCACGAACCCGCGGGCATCATCATTGAGGTCTCCGACCCGGTAGTGCGGCAGGATGCGTCTCCTGTAACCGGAAGTCATCCTTTTGCCGCGGACCGCCTGCTGGCCGACAAGGGCGCTCATTTGAACTACGTTTATGGGCTTGTTCTTCACTCCTGCCTGCGCCATGAGTATGGCCGGGTTGTGTTCGATTATGGTCTTGCCTATGCGTATGGGCGAAGACTTGATGTTCTTGCGGACGGTCTGCCAGCATTCGTGCCTGATGTTTTCGAGTATTTCCATTACCTGCTCTTCGAGCGTTTCTTTCAGGGTCTTGCCGGGCAGCCTCTTGAGTTTCTTGGTCTTGTACTGGCTTATCAGGGCGCGTACTTTCTTGCGGCCTTCCTTGTAGAGTTCTATGATGTCCTTCTTCGCTTCCTTCGGAAGGTAGTAGTCGTCTAAGCTTAAGGAGAGGCCGTATCTTGTGGCTAGCTGTACTGTCAGGCGGGTGACGGCGTCTATGTAGTCGCGTCCCTTGTCGGTTCCGTACTCCTTGCTTATCAGCTTGACGAGCGCGTCGCTTATTCTCGCGTCAACCGAGCCCCTTACGAGCCTGCCTTTCTTTATCTTGACGCAGTTCGGGTTGTCGCATTCTTCCTTCGTCTTTCGGTACTTGCACCTTTTCGCGTGTATGAACGCGTCGAGTTCATCAGGCAGCAGGGTAGAGAATATTTCCTTTCCGCTCATGTCCTTCGTTATCTCGACGTTTTCTATTCCTGCTGACTGCAAAAGCCAACAGGCGTCAGCTCGGTCGAACTCCACTTCCGGAAGAGTAAGGATGTAAAGGCCGGTTATCTGGTCGAGGTCTGGTGTTATTATGGGCTCGCCGTTCCTCGGCGAGATGGTTTGGCCGTCGACTTTCATGAGCATCTCGGCTTCGCTTTGCGCTTCCTCGTTCTGCGGAACGTGGATGTTCATTTCGTCTCCGTCGAAGTCCGCGTTGTACGGCCTGCAGTCTGCCACGTTGAACCTGAATGTTTTTCCGGGCAGCACCTTGACGTGGTGGCACATCATGCTTACCCTGTGCAAAGAAGGTTGGCGGTTGAATATGACGATGTCGTCGTCCATGAGCTTGCGTTCTATGACGTAGCCAGGCGAGAGTTCCTCTACTACTTCGTTCAGGTTTGTAGCGGTTATCTTCTTCCTTTTTCCGTCCGGCCGTATGACGTAGTTGATTTTTTCGGGTTGCATGCGTATTACTTCGCGGAGGTTCTCGAGGTTCCAAGCTGTTACCGCAACTGGAACGGTGAGTTCTGCGGCTATGTCTTCAGGAACTCCGAGCTGGTTTATGCCGAGAGTCGGGTCGGGCGAGATGACTGTTCTGGCTGAGAAGTTGACGCGTTTTCCGGACAGGTTGTACCTGAACCTTCCTTCTTTTCCTTTCAGGCGCTGGAAAAGAGTTCGGAGTTGCCTGCCCGAACGGTGGCGGGCAGGTGGTATGCCTGCTATTTCGTTGTCAAAGTAAGTGGATACGTGGTATTGCAGAAGCTCCCACAGGTCCTCGATGATGAGTTGGGGCGCGCCTGCCTCGACGTTTTCCTCAAGGCGCTGGTTGATGCGGATTATGTCCACCAGCTTGTGGGTGAGGTCGTCTTCGCTTCTTTCTCCGGTTTCGAGGGTGATGGAGGGACGGACTGTTACTGGCGGCACTATGAGTACGGTGAGAACCAGCCATTCTGGTCTTATTTTCAAATTGAGCGCGTCGATGTCCTCGTCTGGTATGCGTTCGAGTCTTTCCCTTATTTCGTTGGGCAAAAGTTTCCTGTCTTCCTCGTAGAGCGAGGTTGGTTTTATGAACTTGACCGGCCTCTGTTTTTCCCCGCAGTGCGGGCATTCGGCAGCCTTTTTTATCTTGGAAAGCGATTCAGCTGGGTGCATGAGCCTGCCGCACTTCCTGCAGCATGCCTTTAGAAGCTGGTAGATTGCCTTGGCGAATCCGGCGTGCACTACTGGCCTGACGAGTTCGATGTGGCCTGAATGCCCGGGACAGTCCTTCATGCGTCCGCCGCAGCTCTTGCAGCGCAAGCCCGGGTCTATTACTCCGAGGTGCTGGTCAGCTAGGCCTCCGGCGATCGGGTAACCGTCCTCGTCGTACCTCAAGACTTTCTCGGTCAATTTATCAAGACCTGTCCTTCAAAATCATTTTCGGGAATATGCCTATTGACTTCATTTGCATCCTAAGCCCCAGGGGCAACCTACGGTTTCCCCTTGGCGCTTAGTCCGCCTCGACCCCTTTTCCCCTTAATCAAACTTTTTTCAATTCACCCTTCTTTACGACCTGTCCTTCAAAATCATTTTCGGGAATATGCCTATTGACTTCATTTCGTCAAGCAGCAGCTTGAAAGCGTAGCTCATCTCGACTTCCGTTGTCTGCGAGCTCTCGCACAGCGGGCAGTAGCGCTTGTTCTTGATCTTGTCGTGAACGGCGAATGAGCCGCAGTTGGTGCACACGAGCTCTGTTGACTTGTCAGAAGAGTCTATCATCCTCTCCTTCAGGAGCGAGGAGGCGCCGAACCCTATGAAGCAGTCGCGTTCCATCTCTCCAAGGCGAAGGCCTCCTTCGCGTGCCCTTCCCTCGGTTGGCTGGTGCGTGAGCATCTGCACTGGACCGCGCGAGCGCGCGTGCATCTTCAGCGAAACAAGGTGGTGCAGGCGCTGGTAGTAGATGACTCCGATAAATATTTTCGCGTAGAGCCGCCTTCCGCTCTTGCCGTCGTAGAGCACTTCGCGGCCGGTGTACTCGAAGCCGTTCTCCATGAGGCTTTTCTCGAACTCTTCCTGGCGGTCGCCTGCAAAAGCGGTTCCGTCCTTGATTTTTCCGTCCCTGCATGCTGCCTTGCCTGCCAGCATTTCAAGCATGTGGCCGGCTGTCATACGGCCGGGGATCGCGTGCGGGTTGATGATCAGGTCCGGTACCATGCCGTCGCGGGTGAATGGCATGTCTTCCTGCGGCACCATCAGCGAGATTACTCCTTTTTGCCCGAAACGGGATGAGAATTTGTCGCCTATTTCGGGTATCATGGTGCGCCTTACGCGGACTTTTATGAACTTGTTTCCTGCAGGCGACTCCGTCAGCACTATTGCGTCGGCTATCCCTTCCTCGTTTCCGCGCACGCTTACCGAGCTCTCCCTTCTTTTTTCGGTTTCCACGTCGAGCGCGCTCACTTCCTTGAGGAAACGGGGGGGTGAAGTTTTGCCTACAAGTATTGCGTCCGCTTTTACGGTTGTTTCCGGTGATACTATGCCGTCCTCGTCCAGGGAGGCGTAGGCTTCGTCGCCTAAAAAGCCTTGCACGAACTCTTCGGGTTTGCCGATCTTGTCCTTCTGTCCGCCCGGGTACCTGCGTTCCTCGGTGTTGTAGGTCCTGTAGAAAGTGCTTCTCGCCATTGCCCTGTCGATCGCGCTCTTGTTCACTACCACCGCATCGTTCATGTTGAACCCTTCGTATGAGAGTATGGCGACCACGAAGTTCTGTCCGCTTGCGCGCTTGTAGTTCTCGAGCGTCCTGTAGGCGCGGGTCTGGGTAAGTGGTTGCTGAGGATAGTGGAGCAGGTGCGCAAGTGTGTCCGTTCGGAGGTTGAAGTTGGAAGCGTAGAGGCCCAGGCTTTGCTTTGTATGCTGGGCTGCCATGAGAACTCTTGGCGCCATGTTGTATTCCGGGAACGGGACTTGGGTTGAAGCGTAACCGAGTATGGTTGAAACGTCTATCTCGAGATGTGTGTGTTCGGGCTTCAGGTCCTCCTCGTAAAAAGCAACGTAGGCGTTCTCTTCCTCTTCCGCGTCCAAGTATTCTATTATTCCCTTTTCAACGAGTTCGTCCCACTTCATTTCTCCGTGCTTTACCTTCTCTATGGTTTCAGGAGTCAGCATGCTTTTGCCGTTCTTGATTATGATGAGCGGCCTGCGGGGCCTTCCTTCGTCGGTGTTGATGAATACCTCGTCTGTTTTCTGGTAGTAGGCGACGTTGAGCTGCTGGTCGGTCTCGTTGGTTCTCCTTTTTTCGCGGAGTTCCTGGGTCAGCTTTTTGCCGTTGTCGTGGAATCCTGCAAACCGTCCGTTTAGGAAAACGCTTGATTTCATACTCTGGTCGTCAACCCCATCTTCTTCAACAAGTTTTCAGTCTGTTTCTCGCTCGAGCCTGTAGTGACTTCGCATGCCAGCGAGAGGTTCTTCACTAACCCGCAGTTGCCTACAAGAAAACCGTTGGCAAAGAAATTGTGATCGTCTTCCAACGTCGTGACATCCCGCACGTCGGGGCACGCCACCGGCTCGATTTTTTCGACCGTTTCCCACACAACGCCGTCTGAACTCAACCCGTGCGACGCAATCCATTGCGTAAACGACGGAAACTCTTTCTCCGACACGCGGGCCTTTCCCGTCTTGTTGCGGTGCACCCAATTTCCCACGTCGGAGGTGCTCACCTTCAGGGCCGCTGAGATCTGGCTGACCTGATGTCCTTGCTGATGCAACGCCATCACGTGCGGCAAGAGTGCTTGACGTTGGGCCATGACGTGTTGTTTGTGCGTCAAGTAATGGCAGGCGAACAATCCCAAAGTCTTTTTGTGCGGAGCGTAGGCGAATCCAACTGATCCGTAAAGTGCGATCAGGTTTTCCGGCGTGCTTTTCAACAGCACTCGGATTTTCCGCGTCTTAGCGCCCGTCTTTTGCTTTACGCCTTCTAAAATCACGGTTCTGGATGCAATGACTCCGAATTCAGCCAGCAAATCCTTGATTTGGTCCGCAAAAGCCAATCCATCTACTACCAGTGCTTCCTGCTTGTTCAGCGAAAATGAAGGCTGCATGAATACCTTCCCGTTGCGCGCGTCGGTTTTTGGTGTGGTCATTTCACTGCCAAAATAAGCGGACAGAAAATCTCTCTTGATTGCGTTCGTCTGCCTGAACACCCACGCCGGCACCTGCATACTTTGCAACGTTTTGTCACCAACCGGTGCACCCAACGCTTTCAGAAGGGTGAACAACGGTTTGGAGTAACAAAAACAGTGCCGGCTGTCGCCTTCCACTCGCTTTCCGTTGATGTGAGAAACACAATGTTGCGTCTTCACGTCGGAAACGCCAAAACCCAATAAACGCACGTCTTGGATGACGGCTTCGAGTTCTTCCGGTTGGCCGGCGAACGCCACTGTCGCGTTAGTTTTGAATTTCTTTTCTGAATATAGCAAACCACGAAAGTTTCCCGACTGTTTTTCGTGGTTTGCTAGACAACAAGACCGGCCTATTTCGTCGTCTAATTTGCCGGTCTTGCTGTAACTTAAACACCCGTCACCCATGAGGTTGCCCAACAAGCGGGCTAATGTGGCTAGTTTCGGGTTGTTTGCCGTCAGAGGCAACAAGTTCTTTGACTTTAACACGCTAATGGTGAAATCCACATCCGACTTGTGAAGGCTCGCTTTGCGGAGGTCCCCTTCGTCCAAAAGCATGTGATCACCTGGCTTTTCGTACGAAAGCGGCCTCAACGGCAATACAGCAAGTTTGGTGCCTGTTTTGATCGAATTCAACTCAACTTTACCGTTTTCAGTGAAGAACGGGTGGTCCGCAGTTGCCACTAAAGTTCTGCCGGTTTCCCGCGTGGTGATCTTGAACGCATTTTGATGCGTTTGCTTAATGTAACGCACAACATGGGATTGTTTGAGTTTTTTGTCCGTCCAATCGAACGATTTGAGATTCGCTCCAACTTGTCCGTATTCTGAAATCAAAACAGAGGTTTCATTGGACAACATCACGGGCGTGTCAGCCGCGACGCAATTGGGCCCTTCGGGAGTCTCGTTTGGGTCAAGGCGGCCCCAGTGGGTTCCGCTCAAGTCCCTTGCCTTGTAGTGCGGGTGCTTTTTGGCGAGAGGCGACGTTACCCTCTTTAGGAACGAAAGGGAAGAGATGTAGTTGTACCTGTCGAGCGGCTGGCATACGCCGGTGTGTCCGCCGACCCAGTTGCCTGTTGCCATGGAGTACTTTATCCTTTCAGTAAGCGCGTCCGGCCTGACCAGCGCGAACATGCTCATCCTTCTTCCGCGGACATTCGCTCTTTCCACCTGGTAGGCGACGTCCTTTACGAGAAAGCCGAACGCGTACCTGAAGAGTTCTTCCATGAGTTTGCCAGCTATCTTGAGCCTCTTGTTCGAGTAGTGGTCCTTGTCCTCAACCGGCCTTTTCTTGTGCGCAACTAGTATGGCGCGCTCGCTCATCCTGCAGAGGAAGTACGCTTTCGAGAGCCTGTCCTTTTCCTCCACGCCTATGTGTGGAAGCAGGTACCTGTCCAGAAGAAGTTCAGCTCTCTTGACTTGGTAGTCGACTGGCTGGCCCGGGGCTGCGCGCTTGCCGATTATTTCCAACGCTTCTTTCCTGTTCTTTGCAGCGTTTATTTCCTGGTTCAGGAGCACGTCATTGTATACTTCCCTTTCAGTTGAGAAGACCGCCTCGATTTTTTCCTGCTTGTCCAGGCCGAGTCCGTAAAGTATGAGCATGAGTTCGATTGCCTTGTTGTACGAAGGCAAAGTGATGCCTATCCTGCCGTCGTTTGTCCGGTCAACTGTGCACCTTCCGCGGAAGCCAGCGCGCGTGGAGAATATCTTGGCTTGGATTGCGTTCGTTTCCTTTTCGCGCGAGACCAGTATCCTGTTGGGCGCCAAATCCTCGAGTGTCATCAGGCTCTTTTCAGTTCCGTTTATGATGAAGTACCCTCCGGGGTCCTTGTAGTCTTCTCCTGCCTCGACCAGTTCCTTCTGGTTTTTACCGTGGAGGTAGCAGAGTTTGGAGCGGAGCATTACGGGCAGTTCGCCGACGAACACGTCAACTGGCCTTTTCTCGACTCCATTGACCACTTGGGTCATTTCAAGGAACAGCGGAGCGGTGTAGCTGAGGTCCCTCAGCCTTGCTTCAATCGGGAAGAGCGGCCTGCGCGAGCCGTCCGCCTCGGTTATCATCGGTTTTTCCGAGCGGATTTTTCCGAGCTTGATGACGTATCCTTCCACTTGCGGTTCTATGGTGGCTTGAGCTTCGACGATTTCCTGCATTTTTTCGTCCACGAACTTGTTGTAGGAGTCGACGTTCTGCTGTACCAGGCTCTTTTGTTTGAGGTAAGCTTCAGTCAGCTCGTAAAACGCCATTTTTCCACCTTTTAAGGAACTATCCGCCTGTAGTAGGTTGTCTCCTTGTCGGAAACCCAGCTCTTGCGGAGGATTTTCACCACGTCGTCCACTCCCACTTCTATTCCACGGAGCGTTGCATCGTTCAGCTTGACAAGAGGCAGGTTCTTCTTGGTGATGCCCATTTTCTTGCAGACTTCGGCTACTTCCTCTTCGGAAGCCTTCTGTACACTAGGCACTAGAAAATTACTAACTGCACCCTGAGTGTTTTCCGGACCCATCCCACCACAAAAAGACCGCTAAGGCAAGCGACAGAGAGTTAGTAATATACTGAGAAACGCTTTTAAAGGTTTCGATTTTTTTCTTTTTCAGGCCTTGAGCACCACTTCTTGTCCCTGCTTCAGGCCGTGTTTTTCAGCGAAAGAACCCATGTTCACCGCCATTTCAACCCTTCCGTAGTCGTCCGCGAATATGACCTCTTCTCCTTTGGGCACGTCGCCGAACGTTTCCCCGGCAGTAAAGAGGACTTTCTTTCCTGTAAACTCCGCTTCCACTTTTCCTCCTTTCCTTACGCCCCATTTTTTGAACGCTTCAGCACGCATGTTCAAATGAACTGAACCGTACTTGTTGACGTGGATTATTTTGGCTTTGACTGTTCCACCTTTCGCTTCCGCTTCCCCATAGGGCGCGGGAATAAGCTCTTTTTCCTCCAGTTCTCTTCCAAACTCCTCCAACTCAACACCTTCGCACAGGTGCGCTGCTGCCCTCACGAAAACGTCCCTGCCGTGGAATATGGGCGAAACAGGCGTTTTCATGTATTTGCTGTTTTCCAACGCTACAACTTTTTTGATTCCGCCGAGGAAGCGGGGAGCGGTCATCAGAACTCCGTTGTCCGGGCCAATCAAATAGTCGCCTCTTCCGACCTGAATTGCTATGCCCCTGCGTTTCGTTCCGACTCCAGGGTCAACCACGCAGACGTGGCAGCCAACTGGCAAGTTAACCACCGACTCCATTGTCCGCGCTCCGCTGAAGAGGTTGAAGGACTCTATTCCGTGCATCAAGTCCACAACGCGTGCGTCCGGCGAAACTTCCCAGATGCTCCCGCGCATTGCTGCTATGCCTTGGGTCTGGACGCCGAAGTCGGAAGTGAGGGAGATTAGTTTCATGGAGAAACATTTGTCGCCAGTTGTTTAAATCATTTCGCGAATTCGACATTAGGCATCCCCTTGAACGCGGAGTCGCCGGTTAGGAACTGCGCGCCTATGCTTGCGGCCAAAAAGTATCCTATACAATCTACGTACGAGAGCCTTTTTTCCTTGTGTTCTAATCGGAAACGCATTGCGTTCTTCATCAGGAAGTCATCAAAATCTACGATGTATTTTGAAAACGCGGCGCGGTATTTTTCCGCAGTCTGTTCCCCGTAAGTCGCGAGAAGCCGATAATACAATTCCATAAGTTGCAAGCGGCTAGTTGCAGCTTCGGCCCGCATCCACGGCGTATAATTGGGGTTTCCCATTGCGAGTTCATACATAGCGTAAGTATCCAAAAAAACCTTGGCCACTTTACCACCCGCTTCTCGCCAAATCCTTGAACCTCTGGCCGGACATTTTGCGCGGTAGCGTTCCGAAAATATCGCTGAAATCAGCTTCTTTCAGCACGCATAGCGATACTTCTTGTCCTGCTTTCAGCCCCTCCGCTTTTACGAACTCTTGCGGGAAAACCGCGCCAAGCGAGCTGCCCCACTTTCTCATCACAACTGTCACATTCATACAACTCCCCCTTCCTTTTTAGTTATATTTAATATAATTAGTTGGTTGTTGTATTTATACCTTGGGGAGAAAAAAAGTATACTCTAGAATAAGAGTTTTCATTTTTTCCGGAAGTTTTCGAGGTAGTTCTCGTACTTGCGGTCGTAGTTCTTCCGTTCGATCGAGGTCTTCGTCCTCTCGAACGCCAAAACTTCCGGTTCCTTTCCGAGCGCATCCTTCTTGTGCAGCGCCTCCTCTTCTTCCATTTCTTTCACTATTGCGAAGTGGATTTCGTTGAACGTTTCATCCAGGAGCTTCTTGATTTGCCTGTCGCGTTCCTTCAGAAACAGTTCAGCAAGGCGGGGGCCGAGGTAAGCGTAGCCTATTGGCTCTTTTGATGCTTCCAATCTTTTGAACAATGTTTTGGTTGCAGCCAACCGCACTTTTGGCGAGGAATCCTTTTCGATTATATCTAGGAATGTATCGCCTGAAAGCGAGCCTTTCGGCGCGCCGAGCAGCTCCCTTACGGCCTGCGCCCTTTTCTTTTCGTCCCTGATTTTTCCTATTGCTTCCGCCCTGTTTTCGGTTTCCTTCCGCGGCGCTATTTTTTCCAGCAGGCTTTTGAGAAACTCCATGTTATGGGTTACGTTTTTCCCTTTAAAGAAGGTTTCTCAACTGTTTTCTACGGGCGACCCCTTAGAGATAAAGGATGTCGTCGAAGGCGTGCCTATAGAGTCCTTGCTTCAAACGTTTTTGGTCAATGGCGTGTCCGACCATGCCAATTGAGCGGCCGAGCGCGAAGAACGCGTTCAATACGCCTATCTCGACCAGGTCGTCCACTTCCTCCTTGGTGAACTCGCCGCACGAGGAGAACAGGTCGAGGAAAACAGCGGCGATGCACCCGTCCACGTTCAGGATGAGGTTGCCTTTCTTCTGCGTTGTCAACGCCTCCACTTCAAGAGCGAAGTCCAAGTGTTTTGTAGACGGGAAGTTCTTTCTCGCGTATCTCTTTATGACGGTAACGCGCGCGTCCGGGTTCTTGACGCTCTTTATCCTATGGCCTATTCCGGGAATGCGGATGTCCTTATCCTTCATTTCCTCCACGAATTCCTTCGCGCTTATGCCCCTCTCAACAGCTGATTTGAAGTACTTTGCAGCGTCGTCTATTGCGCCTCCGAAGCGCGGGCCTATAGTCAGGAGCCCGGAGCACATGCAGGTTATGAGGTCCTTTCCTGCTCTTGACGCTACGATGGCGTTGTGCGCTCCGCTGACTGCAGGGCCGTGGTCGGCTGTTATCTTGAGAATCATCTCGAAGAATTCAGTTGCGTACTTCGGCAAACGTTTTTTGAACCACAAAAGCGAGATTACGTCTCCGATTGTTGCCTTTTCGTTCAGAAGCTGCATCAAAGGCACTTTGTTGTACAGCACGTCGTCCCCTCGGTCGTCTGATATGGAGGAAACTATGCTTTCTGCTCTGCGCACAGCGTTCTTTGCGAGCGCGTCCTTGAACTCGATTGGCAGCATTCTGGGTTTTGTGGTTTCCTTCGGTATGGGCCCGGCTGTTTTCTCGAACACTTTCTGTATGAGTTCCCCGAAGTCGTCGTATGATTTCGGTACCAAGGCTCCAGCTTCCTTCAAAGCTTGGTTTTTCGCGTCCGCGCTTTCCTTTGCTGTTCCGCTTTTGGCGCCTGCGTGGCCGAACTGCACCTCGGTCGGGAACATTTTCGCGCAAGTGCCAGTAACCCACGCGACGAGCGGTTTCTTGACTTTACCTTGCTTGAGCGCTTCGGCTATTCCGTACTCGTCTGTTCCGCCGAGCTCGCCCAAAACAACTATTATTTTGACTGCCTTGTCCTGTTCGTAGCGCAGCACGTGGTCAACCAGAGTGGTGCCCGGGTACCTGTCGCCTCCGATTGCCATGCCTTCGCATATTCCGTCCGAGTGCTGGGCTATGAGGTTGAACATTTCGTTGCTCATGCCTCCTGATTTTGAGACGAACCCTACGCTGCCTTGCCTGTGCAATTTCGCGGAAGCCATCGCGTCCGGTGTTCCTCCTGTGTTGCCGATCTTGAAGCATCCGGCAGTCACGCCGCCTACAGTAGCCGGGCCGATGAGTATCTTGCCTTTTTTCCTTGCTTCCGCTGCCATTATGCGGGTCTGCCTTTCAGGTATTCCCTCGGCGATGATGGCGAGCGTGCTGAAGGGGTAATTCATCGCTTCGAGCGTGGTGTCGTATGCGGACCTGAAGGAGGCGAAGTTGATGAACACTTCCGCTTTTGTTTTGTTGTAGGCTTCCTTGGTTGTCTTGTAGGCCGGTATGAGGATTTGTTTCGCGCCGAAGAATGCGGGCAGGGCGTTCTGTGAGGAGGCGTCCACTATGGCTGCGACGCTCGGCTTCGCTCGGCCGCACATCCAGTCGAAGTCAAGCATCCTCTGGACAGCCGCGGCCTGCCTTCCATAAATGATTGATTCGGTTTCCTTTGTAAAGAGAGGCATAATTATTTCACCTTCTTGAATTTCAAAATGTACGGCGTGTTTTCGCCCAAATCGTACGATTCTGGCGCCATTATCAGGTCGTACCCGCCTGTAAGAGGGCTCCTTCCGAAATGTTCCCTTATGGGCTCCAAGTCCTTTGCAGCTTCTTCCTGTTCTTCTCTTGTTTTGGCCGCGCAGAATTTTTTGGTGAACTCTTCGAGATGCAATGACTCTTTTTGCAATCCTCCTATGCGCTCAGCAAGTTCAATAACCTTTTCGTGGCTGAAATAATGCGTGGTTGTCGTGGCCGCGACTGTCAGCGTCCCGCCTTCTTTCAGAACTTTGTATGCCGCTTCCATGATTTTTTCACGGTTTCCTTTTGTTGTTTCATCCAATTCGTTCTCGGTGTTGGAGTCGTTGAATACGTTGTTTATGACGACCTCGTCTACAGTCCCCGGTTTTACTCGGTTAAAGAATTCGGGTTCCGTCACATCCGCGCGGACTAGTTTGATTTGTTTTCTCTCCTTTTCCGGAACTAGCTGCTTTATTCCCTCCCTGATTTTCTTCAGTTTACCCAGGAGCTTTTCTACCACGATGTGTTTTTCTCGTTCAGGGACAACTGTTTTGAATTTTCTTTTCTTAAGCACGTTTTCGTCCCAGTCGCCCATTGGTTCTGCCTTCCTGAAAAATATCGGATAATCCCCCGCACCTATCTCGAGTGTTATCCGTCGTTCCATTCATCTCAACTCCTTCAAAGCTAATGGAACGATTTTAGTCATGTGCGCTTCCGGGCCGTACACTTCAATCGGCAGCCCGGTTTTTTTGCCCAGTTGGCGCATCAATTCCAAGCCTTTTTCGTAGTTCGGCCAGCCTCGCCGCACGAAAATCTTCACTCCTTTTTCCTTCAGCTTGGGCGCGAATTCCGTAAGCGCCTGGATTATTCCTTTGAACGTCTTGGCCACGTCGGTGAAGTTGGCTATTCCCCCTCCTATAAGAAGGATTTTTCCTTCGCCGCGCGTCATCAGGTCCAGAACGGTTTTGGCGTACTCGTAAGTCTCTTCGTCGCTCGGGTTTCCGCTGTACTCGCCGTAGTTCGCCATCTCGTTCCCGAAGCCGAGGTCGACTATGGTGTCGGCGTAGATGACGCTTGCTCCTCCGCCCGCCACCAATGTCCAAACCTTGCCTTTCGGGTTCAGTATGGTGAGCTTCAGCGAAGCGCCTGTTTTCTCGTCAAGAGACTTGATATACGCTTCTTCCTTGGTCAGCTCGCGTCCGAAAGGCGCTGGGAAATCTATCTCCCAAGTCCCCTTGAACGTTGCAGTGTCGTCGAGCCGCGCAACTGAGCCGAGTATGACCGCTTCGCCGTCCACTATTGTGAAGGGGTTCAACTCAAGAAAAGCGAAGTCATTGTCCACAAAACACTTGTATGCCTTCAGGATGAATTCCGTGACTTTCTTCTTTTCCGGAAAATCCGGCAGGTCAAGCTTCAGGCCTTCTGATAGTATGGGCACGTCGTAGCTCCTCACTTTTTCCCAGTGTTCCTCTATGTCCACTCCGCCTTCAAGAGAAAAAAGAACTACGTCCTTGTCGTAGTCTGTCTTGAACGCGACGTAGTATTCGGTCTTGTGAGGGACGAACTGCTCAACAAGGAAGTGAGTGAGCGCGCCGGACACGGAACCTATCGTGACTTTCTTGCCTAAGCGTTCCGTAACGAATTTTTTAGCCTCCTCAAGAGAAGCGTTCAGCAGTAGAAGGTTGTTCTTGCCGCGCTTGCCTATGCACTGGTCGGGCTTCACAACTAGCTTGGAGGACGAAAGCCACTTGTTTTCCTTTTCAAGTTCCTTCCAGTCAGTTGAGGCGTCAACCAGAACCGCTTTCAGCTGGAAACCCAAGTCCCTTGAAAGGATTCTTTTGCCGTCGTACTCCCGTATAGCCCGTTGCGCCATGTTTCATTCAACCCCTTTTTCCCAAAATTCAGCCCATGTTCTTGATTATCGCTTCGCCGAATTCGCTGCACTTCACTTCTGTCGCGCCTTCCACCTGGCGGGCCAAGTCGTAAGTGACTATCCTCTGCTTTATGGTTGCGGCGAAAGCCTTTTCGAGCTTGTCGCCTGCCTCCCTCCAGCCCATGTACTTCAGCATCATTACCGCGCTGAGGATGAGCGAGCCCGGGTTAACCTTGTCCTGGCCCGCGTACTTCGGAGCTGTTCCGTGCGTTGCCTCAAACACCGCCAACCCGGTCTCGTAGTTGATGTTCGCTCCAGGGGCTATGCCCAAGCCTCCTGCCTGCGCAGCTGCCGCGTCGCTGATATAGTCGCCGTTGAGGTTCGGCGTAACTATTACGTCGTATTCGTCCGGCCTCAAGAGCAGTTGTTGGAACATCGCGTCAGCAATCCTGTCCTTTATCAGGATTTTTCCTTCTGCCGACGCGCCCTTCGCCACTTCCTCTTCGGTGACGGTGTTCGGGAACTCCTTGGCTGCCTCGTAGCCCCACGTCCTGAAAGCCCCTTCTGTGAACTTCATGATGTTGCCCTTGTGCATCAGCGTTATGCTTTTGTGGCCGTACTTTATCGCGTTCCTTATTGCCGCCCTCATGAGCCTCTTGGTGCCCATTTCGCTTATCGGCTTGATTCCTATGCCGGAGCCGGGCCGGATTTTCTTGCCCATGGAGGCGATGAACTCTATGACCTTGTTCGCCTCTGGAGTGTTTGAAGCCCACTCTATTCCTGCGTAGACGTCTTCGGTGTTCTCGCGGAAGATTTTCACGTTGAGCTTTTCAGGCTCCTTCATGGGGTTCGGCACGCCGTCGTAGTACTTGACCGGCCTGACGCACGCGTACAAGTCAAGCACTTGGCGCATTGTCACGTTAAGCGAGCGGAATCCTCCACCTATCGGCGTTGTCAAAGGGCCTTTGATTGCGACTAGGTGCTCCTTTATTGCGTCGATGCTTTCCTGCGGAAGCAGTTCGTTTTTTTCCTTGATTGCCTTTTCTCCTGCGAGTATGGGCTTCCATTCTATCTTGCGCTTTCCGGAGTAGGCTTTTTCGACAGCTGCGTCAACCACCTTCTTCATCACCGGCGTAATGTCCACTCCGATTCCGTCGCCCTCTATGTAGGGGATGATCGGGTTGACCGGCACTATAAGATTTCCATCCTGCATCCTTATTTTTTCCGCCATACTCTCTCCTCCTCTCAGTTTGCGTTGCTGCGCGTGTAGTTCAGCAGCTTCGCACTAAAACCCCTCATCGCTTTTCTGTTTTCTTCCTCTCATAGCGAATAACGAAAATATCTGTACTTTTTAAGGCTCCTTTTACGAGGCAGCCAAAGTACGATTATTTTTGCAATCAGCTATCAGTTTGCTTTGCTGCGCGTGTAGTTCAGCAGCCCGCCTGCCGCGATTATTTCTCTCTCGCGTTTGCTCAAGGAAATTTTGAGCTTTATGTTTTTTCCGCCAACTACGGCTTCCGTTTCCTCGCTTCCTTTTTCAATTGCTTCCCTTATTTCCGGAAGCGAGAGCGTGTCGCCCTGCGCAATCGAGTCGTAGTCCTTAGGGTTCGCAAGTTCAAGCGGAAGGATGCCGAAGTTGACGAGGTTGGATTTGTGGATTCTCGCGAAGTTCTTCACTATAACCGCCTTCACTCCCAAATACATTGGTGCGAGCGCGGCATGCTCCCTTGAGGAGCCCTGTCCGTAGTTTTCCCCGCCTACAACAAAGCCCCCGTTGTTCTCCTTCGCGCGCTTGACGAATTCCGGATCAACTGCGTTGAAGACGAACTCGCTGATTTTCGGCACGTTCGACCTCAAAGGCAGGATTTTCGCTCCGGCCGGCATTATCTGGTCCGTTGAAATGTTGTCCCCCACTTTCAGGAGCACTTTCGCCTCTATGCTTTCCGCAAGCGGCTTCGCTATCGGGAGAGGGGCTATGTTTGGCCCGCGGATTATTTCCACGTCAGACCCGTCCTCTGTAGGGGGTATAATCATTGAATCGTCTATCTTGATTTCGCCCGGCGTGTTCACTTTCACTTCTCCGAGTTTTCTCGGGTCGGTTATCTTGCCTGCGAGAGCTGAAGCAGCTGCAACTTCTGGCGAGCACAAGTATACCTTGTCGTCCTTGGTGCCGCTCCTGCCCGGGAAGTTCCTGTTGAAAGTCCTCAGCGAGACCGCTCCTGTTGGAGGCGCTTGGCCCATGCCGATGCACGGCCCGCACGTGTTTTCAAGCACTCTTACTCCCGCTTCCACCAAATCAGCAAGAGCGCCGTTCCTCGCCATTTCAATTGCAACTTGCCGCGAGCCGCACGCCAACGCGACGCTTACGCTTGGAGGAATCTTTTTCCCTTTCAAGATTGCCGCGACTGTCATGAGGTCCTTGAGCGAGGAGTTGGTGCACGAGCCGAAAATCACTTGTTGTACGGGCGTTCCTTCGACTTCGCTTACTTTTGCGACGTCTCCGGGCGATGACGGTTTCGCTACCAGCGGAACGAGTTCGCTAAGGTTGATTTCAATGACTTCGGCATATTTCGCGTCCTCATCCGCCTTGAGTTCCTTGAACGCGTTTTCGCGCTTCTGCCTTTTCAGGAACTCTTTCGTGCGTTCGTCAGTCGGGAAAATGGAAGTTGTGGCGCCGGTTTCAGCTCCCATGTTGGTTATGGTGGCGCGCTCGTAAACGTCCAAACTCGCCACTCCTTCTCCGAAGTACTCGAAGATTTTTCCGGTTCCGCCCTTTACGCCCAACCTTCGCAGAACCTCCAAAATCACGTCCTTGGCTGAAACGTTGTCCTGGAGTTTGCCTGTAAGCTTGATTCCTACTATTTGCGGTGTTTTGATGTAAAGCGGCCCGCCGCCCATCGCAACAGCCACGTCCAAGCCGCCCACGCCTATTGCTATCATGCCCATTCCTCCGCTTGTAGGCGTGTGCGAGTCGCTTCCAACTAGCGTTTTGCCTGGTTCCGAGAATCGTTCCAAGTGTACTTGGTGGCATATCCCGTTTCCTGGCCTTGAAAAGAACATCCCGTATTTCGAGGCGAAACTCTGTAAGTATCGGTGGTCGTCCGCGTTCTCGAAACCTGTCTGCAAAGTGTTGTGGTCGACGTAGTTTACTGCGGTTTCAGTTTTGACTCTTGGGATTTCCAACGCTTCAAACTGCAGGCACGCCATTGTGCCCGTAGCGTCCTGCGTTATCGCTTGGTCGATTTTCAGGCCGATTTCCTTGCCCGCCTCGAGGGTTCCTTCGACAACGTGCTCGGATAGTATCTTTTCTGCCAGCGTCTTGGGGGCACCTACGGTTCCCCCGCTACCCTGGGAAGCATCCCCCTCCCTTGTCATGCAAATCCCTCCGGTAATTCGAGTATCTTTTCTGCCAGCGTCTTCCCCATCAGCTAACCACCGTTCTCCTTTTTTCAGGTCAATTCAGTTCAAATTAGGGCCGTTTCAGGCGTTGCTTCTAATTGGCATGGGTAAGGAATAAAAACCGCCCCGAATCCGGCGGATGACGAAGTGGTTTTAGGGTTGTTTGGTTCTTTTCGGCGGCAGCGCCTTAATCGGAGGCCGCCATTTTTCGTACATTTCCCTAAGGTGTTTTTCTCTTTCAGGCATTACGGCAATCTGCACGCGAAAGTACCCTTTGTCGTGGTACGCGGCTACATGTATGAGCTGCCTTGCAAGACTATTACCGTGTATTTTAAGTATTTCTTCTAGGCTTTTAGCATCTTTTCCTTCTATTAGTTGGCCGTAGAATTGTTCCGCTGGCAGTGTTTGTGAGCCGCCGTAGAGTTCACAGACTTTTTTTCGGTTATCGAAGACCTTGTTTCCTTTTTTGAACAGAGGATAGCGGATTTCGTTTGTTGGCGTGGTTAGTGTTGCCTTGGTTATCTTCCCGAGATCTTCCAGCAGGTTTTCCATTTTTTTCACCTGTTCAGCGCTGCCATGAGCGTGTTTAGTTCAATCATTATGCTGTTGTAGTCCCGCTTCAATGCAATATCGTTGTATGCCTTGTCTGGATGGTATTTGTTGAAAAGCTGCCTTATTTTCGCCTTTAGCGCGTCCTTTTGTGGTGCTTTTTCTGGCTTTAACGAAATGTATCCTTCTGTTACTTTATAGAAATTGCTTTCAAGTTCTGGCACGTCCGTTTTCAGGTATTCGCGCGCCTGTTCTGTCGTGGGCGACCATTTCCTAGTGAATAGTGTGCTCGGGTTTGTTGGTTCGTTAGCTTGTGATTGTTGTTCGTTTTGCCCGTTTGTTCTTTGTTGCCAATTCTGTTCGTATGGTTCAGACTGATACCTGTACCTTTGCCCGCCTGCGTTGCCTACTATGACCGAGCCTTGAGGTTCCAGAACAGCGTAGCCCCTGCCGCCTCCTGTGTAGTGTTCGTTGTTCGAGAACAGGTTGAAAACTCGTTGGTCGCCATAGACGTCTTTGAAACCTGGCACTTCTTCGTGCGCCCGCAAGATATACGTTATTCCGTTTTCCCTCATGAATGCTTCCGTATCTGCTTGGCTTATCTTATAGAAGTCGTTGCTTCCCCTGTTTCCAGATGCAGTATCTCCTGTTGTAGGGTCATTCCATAACGTTTGTTTTCCAATGGGACTTTCCGCGCTTGCCCGTGCTAATTGGGATATTTTGTCGGCTCCCGGCGCAAATGCTTCTCTTGTTGGTATGAATCCGTGCACTGCAAGTGTTCTTGAATACCCGTTGTCTATTAGGGCGGCTATTGGCAACTCATTGAATAGCGATTGGTACGCTTCTGATACGCCTGTTCTTCCAAATGTTTGGATTACGTCATTTTCGAAGCCATACCTTGCTGTCTGCGCCAGATGTTCGTGGTTTCCTCTTAAAAGAACAACGCGGTCGGGGTATGTTTTGACTAGTTCGAGAACGGTGTTGGTTACTGCGAACTGTTTATCCGCGCTTGTGGCGCGGTCAACGATGTCTCCCAAGAAAAGAAGGAAAACGTTTTCGCCGTTTGCGAGCCTGTCTGCAATACGCGTTTCGGAAAGTGTCGCGGCTAAGGTGTTGTAGTCTCCGTGTATGTCGCCTAGAGTAACCACTTTAGCGTTTCTTGCGTCAATCCGTATCAGGTTTCCATCTCGGTTGCTTGTGCTTCTTAAAACGTTTGTTGTCTCCTGGACGAAACTAATTTCCTGTGCCGCGCTTCTTGCAGGTCTTGCGAGCACTCTTTTAGTTTCGCTTTTCTGTTTTCCCCTGCTGGTTTCTTTTGCTCTTCCGGTTGTCTTTTCGGCCTGTTTTGCTGATTCAGTTGATTTTGAACTTCGCGGTTTGAATTCGACCCATTTTACTCCTTCGGCAGTCCAAACGCCCTCGGTGCTTATGGCTGTGCCGTCCGCCAGCACTACTCCGTAGCCGTCGGTCAAGCGTATTGGCGCTTCTATCATTTGCGCGGTTACGCCGACTTCCCGCCACCCGCCGTTAATGTATTGTATTATTTTCGATGGATTGGTTACCGGCGCGTGAACGCCTTCAAAATAAACCAAGTGGCCGTCTTCGTAAGCTATTATCTTGCCATGGTAAGCGTCGAGGAATTCTATGTTGGGGACCAGGTGATTGTTGCTTGCGCTGCCGATATAGATTGGTTCGCCGTAAGAAACGCTCCATTCTTCCCCGTTTGCGAACCGCAGTTTGTAAGCGGTTTTTGGATGGGTAGCCGTTATTTTTCTCGCGAACGATGCGAGTTCTTCAGCTGCCCACCTGAAAGGTTCGCCTATTCCTTTTACTGCTTTTCCGAGCCGTTCGAGTTTGGGCTTCGCGTGCCTCCATCCCCAGCTCGGGTGCGTTACTATGAGCGTTGTTCCGACCTGTATTTGCGCGTCTCTTGGAATAGCTGCGCGTTCGCCTTTTTGCAGGAATAAAGTTTTGCCTTTAGTGTAAACGAAGACCGGCGCATCGTATAGGCTGTAGAACCAGGAGTTTCCTACGGAAGTGCGGTAAATGTATCCGTACCTTATGTTTCCTATGTCGATGTATTCTCCGCTTCCGCGTTTAATGTTTCCCGGGTGGAAGTCGTATTTTCCCGTTATTTCCGGAGGAGTCTGGCCATAGTATCCTGTGCTAGTGTAATCTTCTCCGGCGGTTCCAGTGTAACATGCGCTTGCGCATTCTACTGTGTAACCGCTTTCTTTTTTGCTCAGTTTTGCGGTTTCCCTTACGCCCTTTAGGAGGTTTGCCCCGCTTTTGACGGTGACACCGGTTGTTTCTCCTTTTACCCTTATTGATTCCACGATTGCCTTGACCAGTTCGCTTGCTTTGACTTCCTTGCCGAGTGTTTTCGCGAGTGCTTCCGGCGTCTTTATTTTCTTTCCTAGTGCAGGGATTTGTTCTGGCGATAGTTTGAGCGCCTGTTGGCGTATTTTGATGCTGGTGTGTCCGAATGCTACGCCTGTTGAAATGAATGCGAAGTCGCACAACCGCCGGGTCATGCCTGCGTCTTTTGATTGTATGAGGCTTATGGCGCCGTGCACCATCATGGCGTCGCCGGCAGCGCCAGCGAGAGCCGGGAAGCCAGCGCCACCTGTCAGCATTGCTGCGCCTACGAATGCGGCGGTAGTGAATACGAAGCCGGGCGTAGTGTATGGCGCAATGCACTTGTCGAAGTCAAACTTGGTGCTGGCGCTCGAGTCTATTATTGCAGAAGAGCCGCTGAAGCGCGCGAGCATTGCCAGTTCAGTATAGGCATCGTCTTGTTCGAGTTTTTTCGCTTCGTTTGCGAGCCTTGTGAGCATCGCTTCGTCTTGGGCCATAAGCCGGTCTGGAGTGAACCCCTTCTACGGTACAGGTAGATACGTTCGCCCTGCTTTTAATCCTTCTTCACCTTTTTCGTTTTCAAACCCGCCTCAAAATCATCTGGCGCCATGTAGCCAATCGATGAGTGAAGCCTCTTGCTG
>JACROM010000014.1 GCA_016214445.1 Microcaldota archaeon | reverse complement strand
CTTGGGTTTCTCCTTCCTTCCTGTTCGGAGCTCTTCAAGGGAGACTCCGTTGACCGCGACCACCTTGTACCTTACTCCCGGTATGGAGCCCATCTGCCCTCGCTGCGAGCCGCCAAGGCCCTCTATGATGACTTCGTCGTGCTCGTCTATCTTGGTTATCGCCTTGTCCCTAGGAGCGTGCGCTGATACCTTCCTGCCGTTCTTCACGAGCTGGACCCTGACGCACTTAATGATTCCGGAGTGGGGCTGCTTCTGTTCCTTTCCTTCCTTCTTTATGACTATGCCGCGCGCTCTTGGCGCGCCTTCGAGCGGGTCGTACTTTTCCTTGAGGCCTAACGCCTTTCTTTTCCACGCCTTCTCGCGCCACCTCATCCTTTTCCTGTCCCTTTCCAGTTTTCGTGCAGCGAATTCTCCTCTTGCCATATTTTTTACCTCTTTTGTGATTCAAGTAAGTTTTACTTCCTCGATTCCATAACATCTTTTCAACAGCGTCCTTGCGCGCTTTATTTTGTCTCCGTTTCTTCCTATTGCCTTTCCTTTCTCTTCGCGGTCCACCTTGATGGAGACCGTTTTTCCGTCGTTTATGACGTTTATTTCGCGGAGTATGGCGGGCCTGAACACGTTGCGCGTGAATCCCTCGATCGTGTCCGAAGCCTCTACTATCTCGACGTTCGCGTTCGTTTCCTTGCGCAGCCGCGCGAGGTTTGCTCCCTGTTTTCCTATTGCCTTGCCTAGTTCGCCTCTTTCCACGATGAACGTGAAGCCGCCTTCCGCGCGCACCACATCCGTTCCCTTCGCTCCTGTCCTTGCTTCCAGCATGTTCAGGAGCTGTATGTCTTCCATGGAAAGGGTTCTCATCGCTTTCAGCCTCTTTGCGTCAGGATGTCGGAATCCCCCTCGTTCACCACGCTCAGGGCGCTTACGGGGAAGGGTTTTCCGCACACGGTCCCAAGCTCTATGCTCGTGCCGTTGAAGTCGAGAACCCTCACTTCCGAAAGGCTGCAGTAGTGCTTCAGGTCCTTTGCCACGTCTTCGGGGCAGTTCTTCGCTATCACCACCAGCTTCGCGTCGCCATGGAGCGCGTGCTGTATGGTGCGTTGGCTGCCCAACGTGACTTTTCCGGAGTCCACTGCTAACCTTATTGACCTTTGCAAGTCCATAAAAATCACTTTTTCATTCTTGTTATGGTTCTCTCTCTTCAACGTTGTTTAAGTTGAAGAGCAACTCCCCATTGTTTTCCTAAAACGAGGGTTTTACGAGGTTTATAGCTTGAATTCTGGTGTTTTTAAAGGTTATTTTTTGCTATTCCTGAGATCCGCTATGACTTCGTCCAAAGGCGTGCCTTCCCGTTCCCAGCGGCTGTGCGCGAGGCTATGCACGGTGTCGCCACGAATTTTTGCGTCTATACCTACGTTGAACAGTTCAAGGATTTTACTCGGTTTGATTTTTTCCCCCTGCTTTCTCGGCAGGTGAATCAACGCTTTTAATCCGGGTATTCCATGTTCGGCGATTACTTTGATTGCGTCTTTCAGGTCTTCTGGGTTTTTATAAGAGGAAAGCAGACTGATTATGTCGGCTTTTTGTTTTTCGTCTATTTCCGTGCGTCCATGGTAGTTTCTTATTGCTTCGGCAACAAGAACCGGCAGCCCACTTTCTTTCATTAGTTCTAATGCTTTCGGATGTTTTTCTACAATATTCCTTACTGTTTTAGCCAGTGTGCCATCTGGTTTTCCCAAAAACCTGATGCTCTTTTCGTCTATTTTTTTTCCAGGCCCGATGACAGTTCCGTCTATTCTTCGTCATTTTGGGTCCGAACTCTTTCCTGAAGCTGGCTTTCTCTTCCTTGCTTCCGAAGACGAAGGCCACGTGTTTTCTCAGTTCTTCCCTTTTGTTTAGAGCTGCTTCGTTTTGCATTTCATCCAACACCTTTCATATCAGCGGGTAAACCAGCGGGGCAAAGACGGAAGTCTGGATGAAGACTATTAGAAGCGCGAGAAGGACCAGTATGACCAGCAAGGGAATAATCCATCCTTTGCCCCTTCCGATGAAGAAGGAAAAGAGTTTTTTCACGCTTTCGAGTTTCATTCAGTTTTCACGCCTTTAGTTTTTCAGCTATTGCATCCGCGAAACCCAAATGAAGCAGTTGGCTTCATTTCCGTTTGCGGGCTCCAGACTCGCGCCTACGGCGCGGCTATCTTCTTTGCGATTGCTTCCGCGGCAAGACGGTGGCCGTCTGCTGTGAAATGGCCGTCGTCAGTGAAGTAAGGCCTGCCGCCTTTTTTAACGCTTTCTCTTATCGCCGGGTAGAGGTTGAGCGCGGGTATGCCGTTTCGTTCGGCGAACGCTTCGATTTCGGAGTAAAGCGGCTCCGGGTGGAGCGTCACGTCGTACGCCTTCTCCGCCTTGTCCTTGAGGCCGTTGAAGTTGGCCTGCAGCTTCGTAGGAATGAGCACAAGAAGGAAGGTCGCGTTGTTTCGTTTGACTTCGCCAGCGTAGGCCAGGAGGATTTTTTCCATGAGCGCCAGTTGTTGCCTCACTTCTTCCGGAGCCGGCTGGAGGAAGCCCTTTACTTCGGCCGGGAGCGAGGCGGCTGGTTTGGAGAATTGCGCGAATGCTTCGCTGAACCGCAGGCGGGTGAAGGCGCTGAGGAAGCCCTTGAGCAGCGGCTGGCTTTCTATGACCAGGTTGAAAACGCGGAAAGCGTATGAATACTGGTATAGCGTCGCCTTGGCCGAGCTGATGAAAGATTTTTGGAATGGGAAATTGATTTTTTCAAGTGAATTGTTTTTGATTGTGTAGGCGGGTTTGCTGAACGAGTTCAGGTTGTCCGTGAGGTCGTTGATGTAGAAGGCGTAAACAACTGTCTTGGAGGAGTTGCCGAAGTACTGGTACGACCAAAACGCTTGGTCAGTTCCGTAGCCTTCCATCCCCAGGTTCAGGACAGTTTTGTTGAGCAGCGTTCCGGTCAGCTCGGCGTAGGATTCGTTCTGCGCAACGCAGCAGCCCATGGTGAACGAGTCTCCTGTGAAAAGTATTTCGCCCGAAGTGTCGGTGTCCCTAAAGCCAAAAGCGTTCGTCACCAGTTCAATCTCGTACTCGTGGCCGTAGTAGTTCCATCCCATTGTCGGGTCGTCGGCTATTAGTTTGGCAGACGAGCCGTTCAAGTCCTCATACCCGACGCTTATGGATGAGGGGTTGACTATCCTGAGAACCAGTTCAAGCAGGATTAGAAATGCTATTATGCCGGTTAATACCTGCAAAAGTATTTTTCTTTTCTTCATAAGTATCCGCTACGCCTTTTGTTCTTTTTAAGCTTGGCCGGCTGCAGTTCGCGTTTAATTTCGTGAGAATCTTCTTGTTCTTTGTTGTTCCCCAAGTTTTTGTCTGAGTGCTTTATTGTCAGCTTCGAGTTTCTTCATAAAGACCCGTATTTTTCCAGCATGTTCTTTTAGTTTGGGTATCTCAACACCCCACCAATCCAAATGTTTTCAGTCTCTTGTTTGATAGCAAAGACTGTCGAGGTGGTCGTCAAGGCATTGTAGCAGTGTCTCTGATTTTTCTGGTTCTGGCCGTGGCTTCATTTTCTGCACAAACCTCCTGTTTTCGTCATAGTTCGATTCCCCTTTTCTTCATTGCCTCGATTTCTGCCCTTGGGGCGAAAATCCAGACTATCCCCTTTGTGGTGAGCAGTATCTTTCCGCTTGTTTGCAGGTAGCCAAGCACGCTCACTATGGTGGAGTGCATGACTTTACGTGGCAGGTCCCTCTTCAGCTCCGCAATCGTGAGCGGTTCTCCTGCTTTTTGCAGTGCTTCTTCAACCATCAGGACCGTGTTGAGGGTCGGGGAGTGGCCTACTTTTTCTATTGCAACCGTTTTCTGCATGAGATATTTATGTACTCGGCAGGTATATAGATATACTTATTGAGCCCGCACCGAAAACAATAAATATGCGAAGTAATAGAAATACTGTTTAGTTGACCTGTTACATTGTGGTTGGTATGGGTTTGTTGGATACGAAAAAGGGAAAAGTGCATTGGGCGCTTATCTCCCGTGGTAAAAAGGTAATGTCTACTGAGGAGATAGGACGTGTTATTCATGGTTTTGGTTTTAACTCGCGTGCGATCAAGTTGATGCTCGTTCGTTCCGGCGCTTTGGTGCCTTTGTTGTTCAGGCATCAGTATTATGTGCGTGATTTGAAGGAGATGGCGTTGTCGAGCGGTCCGGATCCTTTGCTTTTGGCGGCTAGTTCTTGTACTGGCCGGTTTGGGCCTTGCTGGTATTTTGGTTTGCAGACTGCTTTGAAGTTGAACTTGGGTTTTTCCCAGACGCAGACCGGGGCTTTTGTTGTTGCTAGTGAGCCGGTGCGTTCTTCGAGGCGTAGTCTTGCGGGGTTGTGGTTCAGTTTTCACCGGTTGCAGAGCACTTCCATGAGCGCGGGTGTCGTGGAAAAGGGCGGCCTGAGGTTTTCGGGTTTGACTCGGACTGTTTTGGATTTCTTGCATTTTGGCGTAAAGAAGGGTGACGTTGCTTACGCGAAGGAGGTCTTGGATGACGTTCTCGGTGGCGACAGAAGGAAAGAGTTTCTGCGGGACTACCCTGAACTTTTGAAGGTTTACTCTACCCGTTCTTCCATTTCTAGGATTATCGGGCAGGTTTTGCAGGGGCGTTCTTGATGTTGTATGATGCTGTAAAGGTTAGGGATTTGGCTGATTTGATTACTCGGAGTTTTGGTTGGTCTTCTGATAAGCGGGTTTTTCTTGAGAAGGACGTGTGGCTTTCTCTTGTTTTGCGTTACTTGTATTCTTTGCCTGGCGCCAGGGAGCGTTTGGTTTTCAAGGGAGGCACGGCGTTGGTGAAGTGTTTTTTTGGCTATTACCGTTTTAGCGAGGATTTGGATTTCACTTGGTTTGGCGAGAAGGGGAGCAAGAAGTTGAACCGGAGGCGTTTTTTCAGCGAGTTTGTTGAGCCTTTGAAAAGGGATTTTGGTTTTGGTGTGGAAGAGTCTGCGTCTGTTCAGGGCGGGGTTCGTCATTCTCATTCTGGGAAGATTTTGAATTATTTTTTGTTGGCTCCTCCGGTTGAGGGTCGTGGCGAGTTGAAGGTTAAGGTTTCCGTTTCTTTCGATGAGGCGGTTGTTTTTGAGCCGGAACGAGTGTCAGCTGCTCCTGTTGTTTTGGGTGCGGGAGTTAAGCGTGAGGCTGTCGCGACGTTTGGGGGTTTGGCTGAAGCTTATTTTGAGCCGTTTGAGGTCTCGTGTTATTCTAGGGAGGAGATTGTTTGCGAGAAGATGCGGGCTTTGTTGACTCGTCGGGAGAAAGTTAACCGTTCACGGGACATTGTTGACTTGATGCGTTTGGGCAAGGTTGTTGATTTGCGCAAGGTTTCTCTTTGCAGTGGTTGCCGGGATAAGATTGGCCGGAGTTTGAGGGTTGGCGCTTGGCGTAGCGTTTTCGACAAGCGGAAGGTCGAGCTTGACTCTTACTTGTCTAATGTCGTTGGTTATGCGTTGAATGAGCCGGTTTACATCGAACCCCTGAACAAGGAAGAGCTCGACGTGTTTGCCCTAGAAAAACTTAAGCCGGTGTTGTTTGACTTGATTTCCGCGCTGGAAAAAGACGGTTTGGTTTAATTGTTGTGGATAAAAAAATCTACCGGGTATATGCGTTTGCTTCTTTTTGTTTGCCTTCGAGTAGCCCGTTCAGCGTGCAGACGGTTATTGTGAAGTGTTCGTTGGGGGCTCTTCGGTAATTGATTAGGAGTTGGAGGAGGCGTTGTTTGACTTCTTCGTTTTTGGCCGTGTTTTGTTTCCGCTTGGCCGGATGTTTTCAATCAAGTTCGTAGTCGCGGATTTTAACCTTATCCATGTCCGGGTGCTGGTCTTCCTTCGCCATGAGGAAAGAACCCATGGCCAAGGCTTCCATTCCAGTTCGCATGAAGCACGCGTACGCGTCCCCGGGCGTGCAGACGAGCGGCTCTCCGCGGATGTTGTAGGAAGTGTTCACTACTACCTCGACGCCGGAGAGCTTGCCGAACTCCTTTATCACGCCGTGGTAGAGCCTGTTTTGTTCGCTGGAAACGCTTTGTATGCGGGCAGTGCCGTCCACGTGGGTTATTGCCGGAAGCTTGGAACGGTATTCGGGCCGCGTGTTCGCGACCAACAGCATGTAGGGCGAAGGACAGTCTATATCGAAGTATTCGGAAATTTTTTCTTCAGTGACTGTGGGCGCGAAAGGGCGGAACCCTTCGCGCAATTTTATTTTGGCGTTGAGCGTGTCCTTCATCGTGGGGTCGGTTGGGTCCGCAAGTATGCTTCTCGCGCCCAACGCCCTTGGCCCGAACTCCATGCGGCCCTGGAACCAGCCGACCACCCTCTTGTCAGCTACCCATCGAGCGGTTTGCTTCAGAAGGTCCTCTTCGGGTGCCTTCGTGTACGACGCACCAACGCTTTTCAGGTAGTCTTCGATTTCCGCGTCCGAAAAAGCAGGCCCGAGGTATGCGGAGTTCATCATGGAAAACGGGGGCTTTTTCGCGAGAGTGTTGTATACTGCGGCAGCGCAGCCGACGCTTCCTCCTGCATCCCCTGCAGCTGGCTGGATGTAGATGTCCTCGTAGGGGCACTCCCTGAGGATGCGGCCGTTTGCGACGCAATTGAGCGCTACTCCTCCTGCCATGCACAAGTATTTTTCCTTGGTTTGGTCGTACAAGGAGTTGGTCATCTTCAGCATCACTTCCTCGGTTACTGCCTGTATGCTCCTCGCGAGGTCGTAGTGTTTCTTGTTGAACTCTGTTTCGGATGTGCGCGGCGGCCCGCCGAACAACTCGTTGAATTTTTCATTTGTGGTCTTGAACTCGGTCATGAAGGAAAAGTAGTCCATGTTAAGCCTGAACGAGCCGTCCTCCTTGAGGTCAATCAGCTTGTCCATTATCACGTCGTAGTAGGTTGGTTTGCCGTGTGGCGCAAGCCCCATTACCTTGTACTCGCCGCTGTTTACTTTGAACCCGAGGTACGCCGTAAAAGCGCTGTACAACAGCCCCAAGGAGTGCGGGAACCGTATTTCCCTGAGCATGGTTATGCTGCCGTCCTCGCTGCCTGTTCCCATCGTTGCAGTTGCCCATTCGCCCACCCCGTCCACCGTGAGTATTGCGGCCCTCTTGAACGGCGAAGCATAAAACGCAGAAGCGGCATGGGAGAGGTGGTGTTCGGTGAACTTTATTTCGCCCCTGAATCCGGTTTGCTTCCTCATGTCCTCTTCCATCCATAACTTTTGTTTCAGCCAGGCGGGCATGGCGCTTAGGAACATTCCCACCCCGCTTGGTGCGCTGTGGAAGAACATCTCCATTATGCGGTCGAATTTCATGAAAGGCTTCTCGTAGAACACCATGCAGTCGACGTTGTCAAGAGTTATTCTGCCTTCGCGGAGGCAGTAGTCGATTGCGTTTTTGGGGAAGGCCTCGTCGTGTTTTTTGCGCGTGAAGCGTTCCTCCTGCGCTGCGGCTACGACTATTCCGTCCTTTATGAGCGCTGCTGCGGAATCGTGGTAGTAGCAGGATATTCCGAGCACGTTCATCTGGCGTCACTTTCGCTTTTTACCCAGTAGCTCTGCTCCTTTTTCTGTTTGAGGTGGAGCGGGTCGCGGCCTGACAGCTTGGAGGCGAGCGAATACAGGGTGAACAGGGTGAAGTATACTGCTCCCAGGATTATCTTGGTGTTGAATTCTCCTATTTTCCCCGCAGCGTTCTTGTAGGCGCCGAACGCTTTGCTCAGTGTTCCCCTTATCTCCATGTTGTTTTCCCCCAATTCCGCCTTTGGGGCGTTTTTCCCGGCTTTTAGGTCAGATGTTTGCCCCAAAGGCGTTTGCCTTGTCCCCCTCTGGGGAAACCTCGGGCATAAAAGAGCTATGAGCTTTAGGCACGGAAGCGGTTATTAATGGTTTTGGAAGTCGGTTCGGGCGGGGTTGAGGATAAAAAATTTTCTCCAAGGTTTTTGTCCGACGTGGAGCACGAAAAATAGTCAAAACCTATGGGGTAAAAAATGAGGAGTTACGGTTTTATAATCGCGTTTCTTCTCATTAGAGGGATTCTACGGTTGCCCCTGCTTCCGTCAAACTTCTGACGCTCGTTTTTTGAGAAAATCAATAAATAATTGATGAAAGAATTCATACGTTGCCCGTTCGGGTTTGTTAAGGCATCCCTTTCGGACAAGTTCTTGTATGTACGGGGCAACATCCTGCCTTTTCATATTAGTTGATTTGACCGCCTCGGCAAAAATAAATTTCCTTTTTCCTATTTTAAGGAGTTGAAACGCTATGTTTTTGGCTTTGGGTGAAACTGGATGAAGCATTGGGTTAAAGAAATCTTTCCCTAAATCAATTATTATTCTCACGCGAGCTTTTTCTAAGTGTTTTGCCGTGATTTTATTTTCAGTATCTTCTAGTTCGTTAAAAATAATGTTGCACACTTTTACTAAGACGTATGGGTGCCCTTCGCTTTTCTCAAAGATTTTTTTCTTTACTTCGTCATCAGTAACAACATTTACGGATTTTAAAGTCTTTGATATGTAGCTGAATGTTTCCTCTTCAGTAAAGGCGGTAAGAGGCGAAGCTGGAAAGAACCTATTTAATGGCGAAAACGATTCGGACATTCTTTCAGGAAAGTTTAATTTTCCACACAAGACCACCATGTATTTTGCTTCGTGCGACAGGCGTTGAAACACTTCGCGTAGAAAACTTAACGCGCCTTCGATCCGTTCTAATGATTCGGCTTCATCAATAAGAAGTACTACTGCCGGATATTCGCCTTCGACTTTTTTCCAAAAAGTCAGAAAGTTATTCCGAAGTATTGTTTGCGCGGCAAGCCTTTTTTCTTCGAACGAAAGAGACGCTCCTTTGTACGAAACTACGGGCCTTAGGGTTGTTGCCCATTCACCTAGCCGCATAACTTTCTTTTGAACGCTTGCATCCGCATAAAATTCATTCTTTAGGCCGAGAATCAAGTAGTTTGTTAGTTCGCTAATATTGTTCACTAGACTTTCATAATTGGACATTCTAAAAACAAGGCATTTATTTTTTCTGGCAATTTCCTCCATTTTCATCAAAAGCGAAGTTTTTCCCATGCCCCTATTTCCGGTAATGCTCATGTTCATCGGAGAGCCATGAATAGTTTGTAGTAGGTCTTGTTCAAACTGGCGTAGTTCGTCTACTCTTCCGACGAAGTAGTCTGCGCGTGGGGGGTTTTGTGGATTAAATGGATTGTAGCGCATACTGGATAAATAGTTAGTGATGTTTATAAGTCTTTCCTAACATCTACTAACAATGGTAATGTTTGCGTATGCTCACTAACACTATTAACGCCGTAAACATTTTAACTGGCGCACTGGTTGTTTCAGCTCAAGTAGTCCGCTTCCATGGTAAGCTTGACCTTGCCTGTTCCGCAGGGTATGATCTGGCCGGCTATGATGTTTTCGATGATGCCGTTGAGGTTGTCTTCCTCGCTTGTGAGCGCGGCGTTGACGAGGTGCTTGGAGGTTTCCTCGAACGCAGCTCGGGCGAGAACAGACGCCTTGTTGCCTGCGAGACCATGTCTGCCGACGCTTTGCACTTCGCCTTTGGCTGTCATGGCGTCCGCTATGAGCATTATGTGGCGCACGTCGACCTTGAGGCCCTGGGCGTCCAGCACTTTCATGGTTTCCAACACTATGGCGTTCCTTGCTGCTTCGATGCCGAGTGTTTCGGCTATTTCCATGATGTCGTTTGTGGTGGTTTTTTCCGCGTCCACTTCCTCGACCTTGAAGACTTCCTTGAGGTTCGAGCCTTCGGTTGCGAGGGTGTAGGACTTCTTTCCGTTCTCTTCCTGCTCTACGAGGATCGCCCTGTTTATGCCGGGTATGCCCATCAGGTGTATCTCGGAGAGCTTGTTGGTGAGCTTGCGTATGTTGCGGAGCGAGTCGTTCTTCGGCTTGATGTGGATGACGTTGGCGTCCTTGTCGGGCTCGTACTCGCCGCATGCCTCCTTGACTTTGGCGAGGATGTCCGGTTCCTTTATCTCCTTTTCGCGGAGCTGGGTGCGGTCGAGAGTTATGGTGACCGCCTTGCGGTTGAAGTTTTCCTCTATCTTGGCGACCTTGTCGAGCGTCACCTGTTCGATGCTTGCTGCAACTGCCTTGGCTTTTTCCCAGTTGCCGGCGTAGCTTTTCTTTAGGTGGATTTCCATGACCGGCTTCTTGGGGGTCTTGCGTCCGTCAACGAGTTCGACAAGGCGGGTGAAGCCTAATTGTGCAAGCGACGCTACTCCGGCGTAGTGGAAGGTGCGCAGTGTGTTGTGAGTGATGATGCCGTCGAAGGTGGTGAACGTTTCCAAGCCCTCTACGGCAAAATCGTACACGTACTTGGATGGATTGACTTTTCTAATGGAGGTGATTTCGTCCCACACGATATCCTCTTCCAACAACTGCCTGAGTGCGGCAATTTGGGCGGTAATGTCGACTTTTTGTGTCCTTGCTTTTTCCTCAAAGAGTTGCACGTATTTGTGAAGGGTTTGCCGGCCAATTTCTTGTTTTTGCGTGAACTTGTTGACGTACCGCGAGGGGATTTTCAGACTGGTGGCGATTTCACTGATCGCCGTTCCAAATCCGGTGGTCTTGTCCACGACGTCATAAGCAAACCGTGCTTTGGGTAGGGCGCAAAGCTGGGAAAGCAAGCTGCTCTTTTTTGGGGTTTTAAACCCGATTTTTTCCTTGAAGAGCGGGGCATATTTGGCGGAAATGGACAGCCGGTGTTCAGTTGGCGAGGCGCGTTTGGTGCAGAAGATGCCGAACCGGTTCAACAGGACCGCCATGCCGTCAATCAGTTCTTTTGATTTCGAGGACGCTCGGATGCATTTTCGTTGGACGGACACGTTGCCGTCTCCGTCAAAGTAGGCGGATAA
>JACROM010000056.1 GCA_016214445.1 Microcaldota archaeon | reverse complement strand
CTAATGGCAGTTCAACTGCAGGAGTTGGGCGCCAACAACATAATCTATCCTGCTTGGCTGTCAGTTGGCCATGGCCAACTGACAGCCAAGCAGGATAGATTATGTTGTTGGCGCCCAACTCCTGCAGTTGAACTGCCATTAGTGAAGGCTGGCCTCCCAGACGGCGCTCGTCAGGCTCGCCGTTCCAGTCATGCACCCACTTCAGTGCTTCGGGCGAAGCAACAAGATGGGCTGCCTTTCCTGAACGGAGCCCGTATATGAGGGAAGCGAGGAAATCCACGTGGTTGGACACGTGCCTTACACCATCGCCGCTCTTGACGAGCACCTTCTTTCGTTCCTCTTCCGGAAGAGCCTTCCATACAGCCGTTATCTTTTCCGGCTTGACACGCGCTATGTAGTCGGTTACGACGTTGAACCCGGACAGGACAGTAAGCGAACGGAATTTTTTCGCGTTGCCGATGACTTCATGGATGCGCTTGTCCCAGTCCAGTCTGGGGTTGATTAGCCTGAGCATATGATTAATTGGTTAAGTTGAACTGATTTTTAAAGGATGGCAAAGATTTGCCGCAACAGCGCTCATTCCACTGGAAGTGAACTCTCAAACCGTCTCCAGAACGCCTCAAACGCCTCAAAACCGGCTTCCTGCGCCTTTACGCTTTCGGAGCCAACAGCCACCACATCAGCTCCGAGGAAGGCCAGCTTGGCAGCGTCATCCGCGCTCTTTACGCCGTAGCCTGCTATTATGGGCAGCGAAGAGCGCGTTGCGCGGATTGTCCTTACCGCCTCATAAAGTTCCTTTTCTCCGAACATTTTCTCCCCCCGGCTCCGTGCGCATTGGAGGTAAACGAACCCCCTGGAAGAGAGGATGGCATCTCGGTCGATGTGCGTGGGCGAAACCTTGGCCACGAAGCGTGTGCGGCCTGAATTGTATTTCCCGAGTTCTGTCGCGTTGACTGGCGCGCAGGCATAGTCGAATGCTTCGCTTATTTTCCGGAGCTGGGCGTCAGTTTGCTTTGAACGGAGCATGAGGAAATTCGGCCGGCAGTCGTCGAACACTTCGAAAACCTTTTCCTCCGTAACACCTGCCTCTATTGCACGCTCATGGTAGTTTGCAAGTTTTCCTTTCACTTCTGGCGAAGGCAGGGCGGTTTCAGTGATTACGTCGCGTCCGGAAAGGAAATCCAAAACCTTCAGGGAATCGGCCAAGGTCGGGTAACCGAGCATCACGAAAGGCATCAAACGCATATCAATACACGCTCATTTTCTTCACAGTTTTCAGCGAAGATATTTTTTCCAGCACCTTTGCAGGCACCTTCTGCAGTATTATGAACAGCTTGGGCTTCTCGAAAAGCCCGGGATCCTGCGAGAGTATCTGGCAAATGGAAACCTTGTTTTCAGCGAGCACCCGCGTAACATCGGCGATTATGCCCGCTTTACTCGCATCGGGCGGCTCGATTTCGAGCACCTTCAAATTGAGGGAAGAGGCGTTGTTGAGGTAGAACGGGCCTGCTGGCTCCAGAGTGGAAAAAAAGCTGTTCAGGGTCTTGTCTGAAGAGATCGTCCCGAGCGCTGACTTCACGGCCCGCCTGTCCACTCCGCATGCATGCGCAAGCGAAACCTCCTTGGCTTCTACGTTCCCCGAATACACCTTGCCTGCCCGAACAGCCAACCCGAGCGAAAGCAGTTTCCTAGCCACCCTTTCCTGCGCTGGATAATCATCGAACGCTTCCTTCAGCTTCTCCCAACCAACGGAGACCATAGTACATTTTTGTACTACAAAGTTATAAATATTACTGTTTGCAGAATTGAGTTGATAGGCATGGAAGGCGGTTTACTTTGGCCACAGGAACGAATTCTACTCCTACAGCCTTGACATCAAGCTTAGTCCGGTAGAAGTTTTTGAACGCGTCTACTCGCGGAGCGAATCGTGCTTCCTCCTTGAATCGTTCGAGCAGGATGGCTCGCTCGGGCGCTTTTCGTTTTTGGGCTTCGAACCGGAAGAAATGTTGCGCGTTAAAAGCGGAGTCATATACTTCAGGGGTGAGGAAAGGGAGGAGGACCCATTCTCCTTCCTGAAAACTTTCTGCCTTTCCTCGCAGCGCACAGGGTTCAGGGGCGGCCTCGTGGGGTATTTGTCGCACGACTCCATCCGCTACATAGAGAACATCACTCCCAAGAAGGGCACTTTCCCGGACATGGAGTTCGGACTGTATTTGGACGGCATAGTTTTCGACCACCTCAAGGGAAAAGCCAGGTACGTGTCATACGGCGATGACCGGACAAAGGAATTCAACGCGATGATGCGGCAGGAGCCAGAGGAAGGAGAGACGTCTGCTGAAATGCACGAGCCGTTCTTCACCAAAGCAGCTTTTTGCGAGAGCGTGCTCAAGGCAAAGGAGAGGATAGCTGCAGGCGACGCGTTCCAGATAGTGCTCTCTAGAAAGTTTCCGGTCACGTTCAGGGGAAGCAAGATGCCGTTCTACAAGGCCTTGAGGGAAAGGAACCCTTCGCCCTACCAGTACTTCCTGAAAATGGGGAAACGCGAGATAGTGGGTTCAAGTCCGGAAATGCTGGTGCGCGTGGAAGAAGGGAAGGCAACCACCTTCCCGATTGCCGGAACGCGCCCGCGGGGAAAAACCGGAAAGTGGAAGTGAAAAGGTTTTCAGAAGTGAAGAAGTTCAGCCACGTCCAGCATCTCGTATCCGAAGTGCAAGGCACGTTGTACGGGAACAGCGTTGACGCGCTCAAGGCGGTTTTTCCAGCAGGAACCTTGACCGGAGCGCCCAAGCTTTCAGCCATGAAGATAATAGATTCGCTCGAGCCGCAGGCCCGCGGGCCGTACGGCGGCGCAGCAGGGTTTTTCTCTTTGGACGGAAGCTGCGATTTCGCTATCTCCATCAGGACGCTCTTCTCGGACGGAGAGAACGCTTTCGTGCAGGCGGGCGCGGGCATAGTATACGATTCCATACCGGAAAAGGAGTTCGAGGAAACCGAGCAAAAGGCGGCTGTGCTGCTGGAGTGCCTTGGTGAAAAGAAATGAAACAAACAGGTGCAACGAAATGAAACAAGTAAAACTTTTGGTTCTGGACAACTTCGACTCCTTCACTTATAATTTGGTTCAATTGTTCCAGGATTTGGGCGCGGACTGTTTGGTGTTCAGGAACAACGTTTCATTTGAGCTTGTTGAAAGGGCCAAGCCGGAAGCGATAGTAATCTCGCCGGGCCCGGGTACAGTGGAGAAACCAGCTGACTTCGGCGTATGCAGCAAAGTTATCGAAAGAACCGAAGCGCCGCTGCTGGGGGTTTGCCTCGGCCACCAGGGAATAGCGCACGCATCCGGAGCGAAGATAATACGAGCGAAACCAGTTCACGGCAAGACAAGCAAGGTAACGCACGACGAAAAGGGCATTTTCGCCGGAGTAAGCAACCCGTTCCGCGCTGCTAGGTACCATTCTCTTGTGGTGGACCCTTCAAGCGTTCCTGAATGCATCGAGGTGACAGCAAAAACCGGCGGTGAAATCATGGCTCTTCAGCACAAGGAACGCCCGCTTTACGGGGTGCAGTTCCATCCGGAGTCCTTCGCCACCGAGGACGGCGTGAAAATCTGCAAAAACTTTTTAGGGCTGGTAAAATGAACGGCCTGCTGGAGAAAATAAGACGGAAGGAAGACCTAGCTGTTCGGGAAGCCGAAACACTCGCGGACTCCTTTCTTGAGCCTTCGCTTTCCGGCGGACAAATGAAGGATTTTTTGCTGGCGTTGAACGCAAAAAGAGTGAGCGTGGATGAACTGGTTGGTTTCGCGCAAAGCATGCGCTCGCACTCCGTTCGCATAAGCCCTCGGGCGGAAGTGATGGACACCTGCGGAACAGGCGGCGACTCGTCTGGCACGTTCAACATTTCAACAGCAGCTGCTTTCGTTGCCGCGGCCTGCGGCGTGCCAGTTGCAAAGCACGGCAACAAGAGCGTCTCAAGTGCATGCGGGTCTGCTGACGTGCTAGAAGCGTTGGGTGCTGACATCCGGGTAACGTCGGAAAAAACAACCGACCTAATCGAACGAATTGGTTTCGGTTTCATGTTCGCTCCGCTCTACCATCCTTCCATGAGGCACGTGGCAGCTGTACGAAAGGAGCTGGGAGTCAAAACCATTTTCAACATGCTCGGGCCACTTACCAACCCGGCCGGCGCGAAGAAACAAGTCATCGGAGCTTATGGCAGGGAAGCGCAGGACATCATGGCGAAAGCAGCGAAGGCTTTGGGAACCGAACGCGCCATGGTGGTGCACGGCAACGGAATGGATGAAGCGTACGGCGAAACGCGCTTGCTTGAAGTAACGCCTTCGGGAATAAGGGAGTTCACAATTGTTGCGCCCGAACCGAAAATGAGCGAGTTGAAAGTGTCAAACGCTGCCGAAAGCGCGAAAAAAGTCTTGAATTCGCTGGGGGGCAACTGCGCCGAAAGCGAAACCGTTGCTTTTAACGCTTCGCTAGCGCTTTACGCTGCCGGAAAAGCGGAATTGGGCGAGTGCGCGGCTATGGCGGAAGAAGCCATTGAAAGCGGGCGAGCTTTGGGGAAAATGACCAAATACATTGAGGCGAGCAAATGAGTTTCCTTGAGGAAATAATAGGCAAGACGAGGGAAAGCATTTCGGACGGGTATTACGAACTCCCGCCAGCAGGCAAGGAGAAAAAATCCCTGAAGAAGCAGCTCGAAAAGTTCACAATCATAGCGGAAATCAAGCCCGCCTCGCCTACGGAGAAGGACCTTTTCAGCGGAAACTCTGAACAACTGGCTGCAGAGTACGCGTCGAAAGGGGCAGGCGCGATAAGCGTGTTGTGCGCGAACAGCGTGTTCAGGGGAAGGCTGGAGAACCTGGAAGCAGCAGGCAAAACCGGCTTGCCGGTTCTGGCTAAGGACTTCGTCCTGTCGCCAAAACAGCTTGAAGCCTACTCCGGCCGCGCTGATGCCGTTCTGCTTATAAGCGGGATATTCGACCGCAACCTTGCAGACAACCTGCTTGACGAAATGATAGCGCACTCGCACTCGCTCGGGCTCGAGGTCGTTCTGGAAACACGCACCAAGGAAGAATACGCTAAAGCAATGGAAACCGACGCCGATATTGTAGGGATAAACAACCGAAACCTGGACACGCTAGAGTTAAATGTGAGCCACTACAAGAGCGTAATACACGAGTCCAAGTTAACGAGGTTTGACGCCACCCGGCCGGACACCGAACTTCCAATTTGGACAAGTGCAGGGGAAAAAAAGAAGCCGGCGATAGCGGAAAGCGGTTTCAGCAAAAAAGAACAGGTCGAGGAAGCGAAAGCTCTTGGCTTGGACGGAGTGCTTGTCGGTACAGCCCTTCTGAAAGGCGAACTTAAACTGGAGGACATCACATGACGAAGTTGAACGCAACACAGGCGCAGACGCTGAAAGGCGAACTCAACCCGAAGGACAACACATGACAGAGTTGAACGCGGCGCGTTTTCAGACGTTGGTGTCGAAAGGCGAACTGAAACGGAATGATAACGTATGACTTACTTCGGAAAATTCGGCGGGCTGTTCGTTCCGGAAACGCTAGTTGAACCGCTGAAGGAAGTGAAGGAAGCGTACTACAAGGCAAAGGAGGACTACGAGTTCCAAGAACAATTAAAGTTCTACCTGGAAAAGTACGCGGGCAGGCCGAGCGCGCTCTATTACGCCAAGAGTCTTTCGGAAACCTACGACTGCAAAATCTATTTGAAGAGGGAGGACTTGCTGCATACTGGCTCGCACAAGATAAACACCACCCTTGGCCAGGCAATACTCGCAAAGACGATGGGCAAAAGCAGGATAATAGCCGAAACAGGAGCTGGCCAGCACGGAGTTGCAGCTGCAACTGCATGCGCCCTGCTGAAGCTGAAGTGCATAGTCTACATGGGCTCCGAGGACATCGAGCGGCAAAAACTCAATGTCTTGAGGATGAAGCTGCTTGGCACGGAAGTGCGGCCCGTTGACTCCGGTTCGCGCACACTCAAGGACGCTATCAACGAAGCCCTCCGCGATTACGTGGCGAACCCGGACAGCTACTACATGATAGGCTCGGTTGTAGGGCCCACTCCTTACCCGGAAATGGTGCGCGACTTCCAGAGGGTGATAGGCGACGAGACCAAAAAACAGATACTCCAGCTCGAAGGCCGTCTTCCTGACGCTCTGGTGGCCTGCGTCGGGGGAGGCTCGAACGCCATGGGAATGTTCTACCCATTCAAAGACGATTTGAAGGTGAAAAAGTACGGAGTGGAAGCGTACGGCGCTGCTTCGCTTTGCAGGGGAAGCGTAGGCGTACTGCACGGCGCGAAAACAAGAGTACTGCAGGACGGCGACGGGCAGATAGCGCCCACCCAATCCATCGCTGCTGGCTTGGATTACCCTGCTGTCGGGCCAGAGCACGCGTTCTTCCAAGAAATCGGCCTTGCGGAATACTGTTCCGTCGGCGACTCGGAAGCTCTTGAAGGTTTCCGCATCCTGAGCGAACGCGAAGGAATCATTCCTGCATTGGAGTCCTCGCACGCTGTTGCTTACGCCTTGGAGCTGACGAAGTCCATGAAACCTGACGACATCGTCGTAATCAACTTGAGCGGCAGGGGCGACAAGGACGTCGCTGAATTGGCGGGAATACTGAAATGAGATTAGATGAATAAAATTTTGAGTTGATGTGCCTGTGAAATTCTCGGAAATGTTCTTGAAAAAAAAATTCGCATTCCTGCCCTACGTTTGCTTAGGTTACCCTTCCCTCAAGGAAAGCATCGAAATAATCCACGCTTTGGAGCCTTACGCGGACGGGTTCGAGCTCGGCATCCCTTTTTCCGATCCGGTTGCTGACGGCCCGGTTCTACAGAAGGCAATGCAAAAAGCGCTGGAGAACGGTTTCCGGTTGAACCAGACGTTCGAGGCGATAAAAGAAATCCGCGTTTTCACTTCCAAGCCCTTGGCTATAATGAGCTACCTGAACCCGCTGCTCGCATACGGGTTGGAGGAATTCGTTTTTTCCGCCCGCGCAGCAGGCGCGTCTGCCTTGCTGGTTCCGGATGCTCCGCTGGAGGAAATCGGTTCGGTCAAGGAAGCGTGCTCGGGCAAGCTGGAAGTCCCGTTGTTCATTTCACCCACCACGCAGTTGTCCCGGTGCGCAGAAATCTCCGATACCTCAGAGGGTTTCGTTTACGCGATTGCCGTAAAAGGCGTGACCGGAGAAAGAGTAGAGTTCAGCGACGAGGTTTCGCGTCTTGTTGAAAAAACTTCCGGAAAACCAGTTGCTGTCGGCTTTGGCATCTCCTCGAAGGAGCAGGCGGAGAAGGCGCGCGAAGCAGGCGCGCATGGCGTCATAGTCGGCAGCAAGATAGTGAAGGTCTACGACGAAGGCGGGCTGGAAGGGGTCAAGGTTTTTGCGGAAGGGATGAAGTTTTGAACAAGAGTTTGAGGCGCAAAAACGACGAAGACAACTGTAGTTCGGGTTTTAGCTGAAGAGATGGCGTCATAGTGCCGTAGGTTATAACAGCTCAAGAAACTCATCCCTGCTAATCTGCAAGTCTTTCCGAATGATTTTGTTCAACAAGCTGCGGTCGATTTCTTCTCCGGGATGGTTCGGCACCATAGTTGTCCTGCCGTCTTCGTGGCGGAAGAACATATGGCTGCCCCTCTGCCTCAACAATCGGAAGCCAAGTTTTTCCAGTACCTTGGAAAGTTCTTTGGCAGACAGAAGAGGCAACCTTGGCACTTATACCGCCAGTTTCTGGATTCCGATGAATTTGTGTTTGTTTTCCGGCGAAGGGCTTTCTTCCAGACAAAGCAGTATGGCTTCCTTGGTGCGTTTAAGCAACGCATCCATTGTTTTGGCCTGAGTATGGCATCCGGGCAGTTCAATAACCTCTGAAATAAGGTAACCGTCTTCCCCTTCTTCAATAACGACCGTGAATTCGTCAGGCATAAAGCACACCTCTCAAGATAATGTTGTCCTGCAGGCTTTAACAGGTTTTCGCTGAAGGGATGAAGTTCTGAACAGAGGACGGAAACCAGAAGGCGGGAAAGAAAACAGGAACTATCTTGCTGGGCCCGGCTGCGCCATTTTTGGCGTGGCGGTCATGAACTTGCCGCCGAACAAATTAGCTAGTATGGACAAAAATCCTCCGGCGTTGTTTTCCTTATCTGATGCCATTTTGCTTATCTGGCCCGCCTGCTCTCTTAGTTCGGATATTTGCCCGAGAAGTGCTGCCTGGACGCTTATGTCGCCGACCTGTTGGGCGAGCTTGTCAATGCTGTCTATGGTGCTCAACAGTTTCGTTGTCTGCTCCCTCAAGCTTGCAGCGTCCTTCCTCTCCTGTTCCGCCTGCATACCAAACAGCTGCAACAGAGTGTAAACCAGATTTTTTGGCTGGCTCAAGCTGTTTATTTCCGCTTTGGCATCAAGCAGGTTGCTTTGCTCGTGCTCGAACCACGGCTGGAAATCAGCGGGCACAAGAGCCCTGCTGGCCTCGAGCACCTCGATTGTCGTGCCCAAACGGTCCATCCCCGCCGTATTAGCAGCGGCGCTGAGAGTACGCGACACCTGGTCGATCTTGACATCCTTGACGAAACCCATGCTCTTGAGCGCCTCGAACATGTTTGCCCTTATCCTTACCGAGTAAATGCGCAAACCTCCGACGACGTAATACCCTTCAACCGCATCCACAGCCGCCCTAAGGCGCGCCTCGTCCTCGCTGTTGATTCCTTCGGGCACAGCCACTACTGCGGGAACTATTTCTGACGGAGGCACCTCATTCAGCTCTACTGGCGTGACCTTGATTTGCTTCCTTACCTGCCTGAACTTGCAGGCGTTCGAAACCACTTCCCGGACCGCCTTCTCGACTTCCGCGCCCGACATCATTTCCTTGCACTTTTCCAGCTGGCTTTCAATTGAAATGCAGCCTTGCTCGCTCTTCTCTAGGCACTCCGCATACCCGCGCTCGGCGTCGCTGCAGAAGCGCTCGAACTGCATCATGTTCATCTTCACTTCAATCTCGCATATTCGGCGCATGTCCACTTCCACATACTCCTTTTCCCTTTGCTCGTTCCTTCTGGCAACGCACCGTTTTATGTAGTCATCCATGGTGCAGGCCATGTGCGGGTTAGTCTTTAATTGCTCGCAGTATTGCGCGTAGTTTTTGCTGTTCTGGGCCCATTTTTCGCGGCAAAGTTGATCTGGAGTCGTTTGTTCAACTCCAATGACGAGCCCGGTTAACTGGTTCAGACGCCCACTCACGACCGCTTGCGGAACCGGCGAGGGTGAAGGAGTAGGCGAGGGAATGGCTGTTGAAGCCGGTGAAGGGGAAGGCGAAGTTGTAGGCAAAGGTGTTGGTGAAAGCGAGGCAACGGCAGTCGGAGTGGCTGTGGGAGTAGCGGTTTCAGTTGGCGAGGGCGTTGCAGACGGCGAAGGGGCAGGCGAAATCGTTGGCGAAGGCTAAACAGTAGGCGAGGCAGCAGCCGAGGCAGCAGCCGTCGGAGAAGGGGTCGGAACCGGCGTAGGCGTCACTGCCGGCGAAGGCGAGGCAACAGCTGCCGGAGAGGCTGTAGGAGCAGTGGTTGGCGAGGAAGGCGGTATGATGCACTTGGCATCAACGACACACCCCTGCGGATTCATGATGCGGTCTATCTTTCCGTTCTGCTTTAAGCAGTTCTCCGTGAAATTCTGGGGAAAAGTGAATTCAGGACAGGGGGAGAGGTGCTTGATGCAGTCCGCCATGAATACTTCCTCATTACATTGAAGCTCGGCAGACCTTTTCCGTTCCTCACAGCCGAACAAAACGTTCTTTTTGTTGTACTCCCACTCCTTCTCGCACTCCAACGGAAGACGGCGTTCGTCCTCTGCCCGGCGCTCAAGCAGAGAGTTCAGCTTACGCTTCATGCACGCATCCGCCAGAACATTTATGTCCGGCGGACAGCTTGCCTCCTCGCCCGGCAACCTCTTGACATGCTCGCACATTGGCTTGCCCTCCCTGCATTTTTCAAGGCTCACCACAATCGGCTCGCACGCTTTGGTGAATTCCTCAGCTGACTTCAAATCGTTCAATATGACTTGCACCAACTCTCCTTCGTTGGAACAGGCGGCCGACAGTTTTTCTTCGTCGTATTTCTTGAAGATGCTACTGCCTCCGAGTTTACTCGACACTATGTCGCCCACCGGGATGTTCGGAGGCATCTCGGGCGCAATCATCATCACAGGTGACGGCGCGCGGGATTGCGCTTCTGGCAGCTGCATTTTAGCAGCCAGGTTCGCGCTCAACTCGGCTCCGACCCGAGCCGAGGCGAAAGCGCTTAAAAAGAGCAAGAAAGCTGCCAAAGCAAGAGTCTTCTTGGTTTCGCTTCCCCGAACAACCATGGAGACATACACTCGGCGGGGGTATTTATTCGTTGGTTTCTCGGCTGGGCGCTCCGGCCGAGAAGCGCAGAAGCCTTTCTCAACAGGTTTTCGCTACTGCGCAATAAGTCTGCTCTACCAACGCCGAATTCACTTTGTACCGACAGTCCACTACGGCCATGGGCGTGAAGTAGGTGCCGCCGCCGAGCTCGAAAGCCTCGGCAAGTTGCTCGTCCACTTTCTTCCTAGCTGTCGGAAGGCATTTTCCCAGCGCAAGCTCGTCCATTCCCACGCTCTTGGCGCAGGCGTTCAGCTCCGCTGAATCCAATGGGATGTATTTGACCCCGTCGGTCTTGAGCGAGTCGTAAAAGCATTTCTTGAATTCTTGTATTACGCCGTTTTCCTGCGCGCAGACATGGTAGTCTTGAGCTTGGTAGACCATGTCCAGTCCGTATTCAGCGATCATCTTGCGGGAATTTGCTATGACGAAACGGTACTGGATGTCGGCCTTGTCCCCGTATTTTTCGTAGAACTTGTTCACTATGTACTCGTTGGCGGCGCAAGGAGCGCAGTAGGGGTCGTGGAACAAAAGCACCTTGATTTTTCCTTCCGAGCATGACTCTAGGCCAGTTTCCTTCGCACCCAACGGCAGCGAATAATTTTTGGCTTCATTAAGGGAAGGCGACTGCGGCGACGTTGTAGGGACAGGAGTATTCTGCGAGGGCAAATACAACGAGCTGTAAGCGACTGAGCCGGCAATAACCAGAACAATAAGCGCGGCAACCGCGTAAACCCAGATTGGAACCGCCCTGCCCTTACCGCGGGTTGCTGCTTCCTTCTCCGGTTTCCTAGTTTCCTTCCTAACTTCAACTGCCTTCTCTTTCCTTTCATGCTTGTCCGTAGTTGTCATACTCTTCACTTTGGGTTAAAACTGTTTTTATTGGTTGCGATGAGGCCGGGTGATTACAACCCTTCCCACGTCTCCTTCAGCAGCAAAGCGTCCTTCTCTATGAGGGGAGACTCGCAGATTAAAGTTCCAGAACACTTGAACTCCTTTAACGCCTCAAGAAGAAGGATGAAGTCCGGCTGTTTCGAGCTCAACGGCAAATGCCTTCTTTCGCCTTTTTCCGTAAACTCGATTCCTGAAACGTGGCAGTGCAATGTTTTGAGACCTTCTTTGCCCGCTTTTTTCTCCACCAACTCCAGCACTCTTGCGAAATCCTTTTTTTCCTTCAAAACACCTCGGTTCCTAGCGTGGTAGTGGCCCCAGTCGATGCACGGCCTCACTTTGTCGTATCCAAGGTCTCCTGCCAAACCGAACACTTCCTCAAGGGAACCGAACTGGCTCTCCTTGCCCATCACTTCAGGGGCGAGGAAAACATCGAAGTCCTTTGTTTTCTCCAACAAGGCGTTCATGTTTTTCTTCATCAACTCGTATGCCTTGCTTTTCTCCATTCCTAAATAGAAGCCTGCGTGGAAAACCAGCCTCTTGCCCCCTGCCAAGTGCAGGGTTTCCGCTGTTTTGGCGAGCTCGGCCTTGGTTCTTCCGAGTTTCTGTTTTTCTGGCGACAAAAGGTTGAGGTAGTAGGAGCCGTGCGCGCTCAATGAAATGTCGAGCTTTTTCGCTTCCGCGCCAATCTCTTCTGCGTTTTCCTTCTTCATCCTGCAGCCGTGCACGAACTCCAACTCCATGGCGTCCAAGCCCAAAGAGGCGGTGCAACGCACTCCGTCGATGCTGGTGCCTTCGCATTCGAGGGGTATGCCTGCGGGACCGAAACGGAACATGTTTTACATGAAAGGAAACAGCTTATTTAAGCCGTAGTGCCGTTTCAGGGCTGAAAAGAAGATTATTTAAGCATACAAAGACAAACGGTGTTTATGGAAATAATGTACCTCGGCCATTCAGGGTTCCATGTCAGGATGGGCGGAAAGAGCATGCTGTTCGACCCCTGGCTCTCCGACGAGGGCAAGGAAAGGCTTTACAGGCCGCCTGTCAGCGCCAACGCTTTCAACAACGTTGATTTGGTGCTCTTGAGCCATGAGCACTTCGACCACTGCGACTCCTCAACTGTGGAGGCAGTGGTGGCGAGGAGCATGGCGCACGTGGTCGCGCCGCCTGAAACCCTTGAGAAACTCGACATGCCGCTCAGACTGAAGATGCAGGTGACCGAAGGCGAGCGTTTCGAGCTTAACGGCATCGAAGTGGCCGTCATGCCTGCCAAGCACCCGCAGAGCGTTAGGCCGGTGAGCTACAGGGTCGGCGTCGGAGCAGAGTCTTTCTTCCACGCAGGAGACACTTACGATTTCTACGATTTGACGCGCGTTGATGCCGATGTAGCCGCCATACCAATAGGCGGCACCTACACCATGGACGTGCTTTCAGCTATAACCGCGCTCAAGAGGATGCGCGTCAAGCACGTCATACCCATGCACTACGACACGTTCAAGGAACTGAAGGTTGATGTCAGGGAATTCGAGCAGCGCGCGTTGAAAACCAGGGCGATACCGCACGTGCTCAGGCCGGGCGACAGCCTTCACATATGACTTAGTGCTAAAACAGTGCACGATTTGATTTGCGAATTAAAGGTGATTTTGAATGGTGAAAATAAAGAGCAGCAGAGTGAATTCCGTTGCAGCGAAGAGGATGCAGCCCAACCAGCTGGAAGGGATGGGCTTCAACGTGAACATACGAGATGTGAAGGCGGAAAAGGACGTCAGCATAGTATACGATTACACCATAAAGTACAACCCCGAAGTGGCTGAAATGATTTTCGTGGGCGAACTTGTTTTGGAAGCCTCGAAAGAGGAAATCAAGGCCATACAGGAAGAGTGGAAGAAAAAGAAACAATTGCCGTTGAACGTGGCAAGCGAAGTTCTTACGGCGTTGAGCTACACTTCGGGTTCAGTTGGAACCCTTCTCGCCTACGCGATCGGCCTGGTTGCGCCAATCAGCGTGCAGAAAGTGACGCTCCAGCCGGAAACCCTGAAAAAGCCCGAAGGCCAGAAGGCGGGCTGAGCTCAAGGAACCAAAATCAACATTGAGGCTGGATGGTTTTCCAAAACAATAAAAACCAAGGCGAGCCTATCTTGTTCATGTTGAACCTCTTAGAAAACCGACTTGACACTTTAAAGACAAACCACAAAGAACGACTGCAAATTTCCGTCGCACCGTACGGGCCTCGCAGCTTTTTCATCAAACTCAGGTATACAGATAAAAAAGGCAACAAGTTCGTAGACGTCCCGGACGGAATCATAACGCACATGGTGTTTTTAAAAAATGAACCGCAGTCACAAGACCTTTATTTCGATGTTAAAATAATTGACAGAAAGTCTCTCCAAGAAGTAAAAATGTCCTCACGCGGGCACGACCCCGAAAGAAGAGCCATAAAAAGCTTATTGAACGTGCTTGATGAGTCAGAAGGCATCAGAAAGAAAATAGTAGCGAAATATCCGGGCATAACCCAGGAGGAACTTGAGGATAAGGCTGCAGAGGCTGTCGCCAACTTGACAGATGACGTACTAGCACGTAGTAAACGAGAGGGCATGCTTGAAAACGTAAAAACTTTTCTTTCACCAGCTAAACCAAAAAATGTTCACGAAGAAGGCGCGCCCTACCTTCGTCTTGGCTTACTATTCAAAGGCGGTGACGCGGAAACAAGATGCGCTGAGGCACTCAAAAGATTCAGCCAGAAATACGCCCCGTAAAGTGAACAAACAAAAAAAGAGCAAAAAATAGGCCCTAGCAGTAGCGCCAAGCAGCAAGGAGAAAGAAATTATTGGAAAGAAAAAAACTAACCGAAGAGGGCTGCCAAACCTTGGGCTGCTTCCTCTTCCTTCTTCTCTTCCGATTTCTCTTCTTCCTTGGCCTCGGCCTTAGCGGGCGCGGCACCACCCACGGCGGGCGCGGCAGCTACGACAGCAGCCTGCTTGAGCGCTTCGTCTATGTTGACTCCCTGCAGCGCCACGCAGAGGGCTTTTATCTTGGTGTCGTCTTCCTGCACTCCGGCAGCGGCAAGGACCTTCTTCACGTTTTCCTCGCTTATCTGCTTGCCAGCCTTGTGCAGCAACAACGCCGCATATACGTCTTTCATACGCATGACCTCTTGTTTCACTTTTGTTCTAAATACCGGCTTCGCTTCAGCTGGTTTGGGTTCCCTCCGGAGCTTCGGCCTGCTTAAGGCTCTTCCTTCTTCTCCTCGGCAGCTGGCAGCGCGGACGAGCCGACGGCCTTCTGTAAAGCCATCGCTTCCCTTTCAGCCTTCTGGAGTATCAATTGAACGCTCACGTCATTGTAAACGCCCGCGAAAACGCACAAGTTAAGCGCTTCCTGGTGCGCCTGCACCAAACCCTGAAGAACAGCCTGTTCGTCTATGTCCAGCACGTCAGCGGAATACCACGTGCCGTGGTCGTACACTTTCTTTACAGCCACGCCCACTTCCATCGGTTCTATGCCAAGCTTGGAAAGGATCTTGGCTGCGGAGTCGCTGACCACTTCGCCCTTCTTCGTCACTACCGCGTCCTTTGTTATCACGACTTTCGGGCCCTGAATCTTGGCCTGTATTCCTGCCTGCTTCAGTTCCGTCAACACAGGCCCGGGCATGAGACTGGTGTCGCCTGCTGGAACAACCAGGTCTGAAGGAGCAACAACTCCCGGCTTGGCGAAAGCCTTGGAGCGGTTCTGCTTGAATAATTTGAAAAGCGAGAAAGCATCCAGATCGCTCAGCACGAGGATGCTGCCTGAAGAGAGTTCCTTCGCTATCGGCTCAAGCTCCTTCCGCTGGTCAAGGGCCTTCTTCAAAAGCGTCGCGCGGGCGAACTCTATCTTTGCCTTGGAGCGCGTCTTCTTCTTTATCGCGCCGTACTGCCTTGCTGGCAGGTTCTGGATGGAAGCAAGCGCTACAGTAGGGTACTTCTGGATGTCTTCGCCGATTTCCTTCACGACTTCCTGTTTCCTTTGCTTGTCCAACATAACCAGTTCAACCTACTTTCACGGGCTTGCCCATGGTTGTCTTAAGTATTACGCTCTTTATCTGGTGAGCAGAAACCTTCTTTTCAACTGCTTCAATTACCGCAATAATGTTCTCCACTATCTCTTCCTGAGGCATCTTCTCGTTGCCTACGATGCACTGGCAAACGGGCAGGTTCTTCGTCTTCAAAGAAACGCTCCTCCTCGTCATTTCCACCATGTCCTTCATGTTCGCTCCTGGCGGAAGAGGCTTGGGCAACAGTCCCCTCGGCGAAAGGAACTGGCCGAGGCTTTTGCCTATCGAGGCCATCATGTTCGGCTGCGCCAAAATCTTGAAGCCCAAAAGCTGCTTTTTCTTCTTCTTTTCCTTGGACATGGCCTCGATGTCCGCTGCTGAAAACACCTGGTCGGCTATTTCCTTGGCCTTGTAGGCGATTTCGCCGTCCGCGAAAATAGCTACCTTCTTTGCCTTGGGCGGATGCGGAAGTATGACGTCCACGTTAACGCGGTTTTCCGGTTTCTTGAGGTCCAACTCCTGGAAGTTGATTGCCAAGTCGAGGCTCTGAGCGAATTTCCTTTCGGACTTTTCACTAAGCGCTTTGGCGACTGCTTCAGTAACTGCTTTCTTGTCCAATGTCATCTTATGTCCAAGCCCTCCTGTCCCCAGCGGGAAACAGTTGAACGGGATTTAGGTTATTAGCTTGCCCGATTGGGTTTAAAAGCGT
>JACROM010000046.1 GCA_016214445.1 Microcaldota archaeon | reverse complement strand
AAAAATGGGTTTTGAAAGCACTGAAAAAGGAAAGGAAAAAACGCCGCCTGCCCTTGGAAGCAAAAAAAATCGGCAACAACTATTACTTGTACAAGTCCACAAGCAAGTGGGACAAGCAGAACAAGAAAACCAAAAAAGTTTCGCTATACTTGGGAAAAATGTCCGAAAAAGGAGTTACAGAGCGCGTGCGCGGCACGCGCAGGCTCAGAACGATTTATGAGTACGGAAACGCTAGACTCGCCTTAGAGGTTTCAGCAAGCATGTTGCCTAGCTTGAAACGCTTTTTCCCGTTTTCGTGGCAGGAACTCCTCGCGACATCAATAGTTAGGCTCCTTCAACAAACGCCGTTAAGGCTCGTCAAGAGCAGGTGGGAAAAACTCTACTTGTCCAAGGAAATAGACGCAAACTTGTCACCGAACACGCTTTCGGACAAGCTTCGGCTTGTCGGAAGCGACTGGGAAAGCCAGAAAAATTTTTTTGAAAGCTTGATGCGTGACTCGAAATTCTTGGTGTTTGACTTAAGCTCGCTTTTTTCTGAGTCCGAAAAACTTCCGCTTGCGGAAAAAGGCCATAACGCCGACCATCTTTACCTGAAGCAAGTGAACTTCGCGTTGTTCTTTGCACAGGACGCGCGAAAGCCGGTAATGTTAAAACCCTTACCCGGCTCAGTGTGGGACATCAAGTGTCTGAAGAATGTTCTCGACGAGTTTTCAATACCTTCGTGCGTTCTCGTTTTCGACAGGGGCTTTGCTTCTTGCCCGTTGTCCGAATTGCTTTCGGAAAAGCGCGTGAAGTTCATCATGCCTTTGCGGAGAAACTTCGAGATAATCGATTACGAAATGCAGTTGCCGAACTCGTTCGTTTACAGAAACCGTGGAATAAACTGGGGCAAAAAACCGGTCGGTAAGCAAACGCTGTACGTGTTTGAGGACGTAAAACTCAAGGCAGAGGAGGAAACGAATTTCATTTCGCTCATAGGCGAAGGCAAGCGCAAACAAAGCAAGCTCGCGGCTGAACGAAAGAAATTCGGTAAAATAAGCATTCTTACCAACGTTAATTGGAAAAGCGGCAAGAGAATTTATTCGGCGTACAAGGAGCGTGAGGAAGTCGAGCAGGCTTTTGACGCGCTGAAAAACGAGTTAGAGAACGACAAGACGTACTTAGGCGATGCAGACGCAGTCCGTGGATACTTCTTCATATCCTTCCTGTCTCTGTACTTGTACTACGAAATCGGTCTTGCTTGAACTCTCTAAAACCTATCTTGCTTGTTACGACAACGGCGACAAACACTTGACTGAGATTCCTGCTAAAGCGGAAGACCTAGAAAAAAGGTTTCAACTGAACTTATTCCCTAAAACCCTGCGGAGTTAGGGATTCTAAATCTTCAGCCAATAAGCCGCCAGCGCAAGTATGCCGCTGATTGCGAAAAGCGAGAGTATGGTCATCACCAGTTTCGCTTCGGTCATGGGCCAGCGGGAAATGATTTGGGAAGCAAGAGAGTAAGGGGCCGCGCCCTCGCGGGCTTTCAGCTTTCCGTCGGGCAGCATGTGCGGGTTCTGCACCAAATCCCTGCGCAGGCTAAGGGGGACGCGCTTGACCGGGCCGTGCCAAACCGCATCATAAAGGCAGTAGAACGCAGGCAGCAAGGCAATCACTCCGAACTTCTCCATATTGCCTATGATTACCGCGCACGCGATCGCGGCACCTATCACGAGTGTTCCGACATCAGCCGGAAACACCTTCGCAGGGAACCAATTGTAGCGAAGGAAAGCGAGGCAAACACCAAGCAGGGAAGCAAGTATTATTGCGGGCGCCACAAGCGAAGCGTTTACTGCAATCAGCAGAAGGAAAAAAGACACGATTGCGCCTATGCCCGCTTCCAAACCATTATAGCCGCCGCTCATGTTTACAGCGTTGGCAGCTCCTGTCACGCCCAAAGGGATGAGCAGGAAGGTGTAGTAGAGGCCGAAGTCGATTGAGCCGATGAAGGGCAGCGCGATGTTGGTGTCTCCGGCTGTAATCGCTATGAGCGGAAGAGCGCCGACAACAGGCAGGAGAAACTTCAGCTTGGCTGAAATCCTGAACATGTCGTCGAACATCCCGACCATCGCAAGAATGGAAACCGAAGCCAAGGCTGCAAGCAGCAAGGTAAAGAGCTGGTAGTCCTTCTGGACGAACACCAAAAGCAAAATGGTTGCGAGCATTGCGCCCGCGAAAGCGAAATAAAGGATGATGCCGCCCATGTTAGCTACTTCAGGCCGGCCGGGCGGCTTGTTCGCGTCCCTAGAGAGGATATTCTTCTTGTGCGCGCTCCTTATAAGAACCGGAACAGCCAGGTAGCAGACCACGAAAGCGATAACGAGCGGAACACCCAGCAATGCAAGGTCAATCATGGTATGAATTTCACCGAAAACTCCTTGAAGGAAGCGAAAGCGCCGTGGGACGGCTTTAGGGCGGAGAGCTGTTCGAGGGAGCGGTTTCCGGTTGCGACAAGCGCGCATCCGGCGCCTACGCTCCGTGCGCTCTCGTTCTCCACCTCGTGGTCGCCTACAACCAGCATGTCTTTCGGAGGACAGCAAAGGCTCTCCGAAATAGTCCTCAAAAACCGCGGGTTCGGCTTCACGTCAGCTGTGCTGTTTCGTCCTATGACAAAATCAAAGTACTCGCTCCACCGCAGCTCCTGCAGCGCAGCCAGTATGGCACGGGTGCAGTTGCTCGAGTACGCTGCGAGGTCGTATTTTTCGGCGAATTCAGGCAACGCTTCGGCCACGCCTTCCACTGCCTCTGCTTTCTTGGCTCCTTCAATCTCGGCCACGTCAACCATCTTGAGGGCACGCGCGGAATCTGCAGGGCTGAGATTCCTTATGGTCGGAAACAAGGGTTTGAACTCCTTGCCGAACCGCTTCTTCAAATCCGCCCTCAGCGAATCGTAATCGGTCTGCAAATAGCAGAGAGTGCTGTCAACGTCGAAAACAATGGCCTTCATGCAAACGCGCACCCTAAAATCATTTGGGCAGCTCCCCTTCCGTGAATATCTTGTAGCCCATGTCTACGTTCTTCACGAAAAACAATTCAGCTGGCAGGGCGTTGAACTTTTCCAGCTTAGGAACAGGCTCGCCTAAAGCAAGCTTGACTGCTATCTCCGGATAATTCCATTCGGGCTTGTCGTATTTTTCAGCTGCTAGGTTGGAAAAAATTACGTTGGTGACCCAGCGGCCTATGTTCACCTCAGTAGGCTTCGGCTTGCCGGACGCGTCCTCCTTCAGGTCCACGTTGTACACCCCTTCCGGCTTCTCGTCAACTGCCATGATTGCTGCAACCGACGCATCATTGACTGCGTCCGAGTGCACCATCCTGTTAATTGAGGAGGTGCCGCCTGCTCCAACTGACCGCGTTCCTATCCAACCCAACCGTTCGCGCGCGTAACTGGTGAGCAACCTCCCGTCCTTCCATATGCTTGAAAAACAATAATCCCTTCCAGGCAGATACTCTTCTGCCTGCATCACGTCGTTGACGTTGTTCTCGCGCAGGTAGGTGAGCCAGGCAAGCAGCTGCGCCCTTGTCTTGCACAAGGCAGAGGACTTTCCGCCAGCGCCCCTGATTGCCCTCAGCCACAACGGAAACTTAAGCGAGGCAGCGTCATTTTCTCCCGCAACCATTACCGGCAGTTCCCTCAACCCTGCAGCCGCCCACTTCTTCAGACACAGGTTCTTGTCCTGGCACGCCTTCACCACGTCATCAGATGGTAGCCACACCGGCGCCTTCAATTTGGAGCGGCTTTCGCTCAACACCCCTACTTCAGGGTCGGGCTGCGGCCACACAAGGTCCGCTCCGGTGCTCTCTATTATCTCGTTCAGCTTGTCAAGGTAGGACGGGTCCGAGCACCTCGGCACTACGTGCTTCTCGCGGACGAAATCATTGAGGTGCAGGAAGCGCGGGTTGATGTCCACTCCAACCAGACGATAGTTGCGCCTAAGAGCGAAGGCGACATTGGCGCACGCAGATCCTCCTGCTCCAGTCAACAATATGGTTTTCATCAGGTTTTTATACACCCTTCGGCTTGCCCGTGTACTCGAATATCTTCACCAGCCCGTTCGGCGAACTGTGAACGAGCTTGAAGCCCGGGAACTCGTTGAAGAAGAACATCCTCACGAAGGCCGACCTCAACAGGCTGCTCTTTGTGCCCAACGGCTCAAGGTAGGGGTTGAGGTTCAGCAGCTTGTTGTCGCTCCAAGGCACCAGGTAGCTGAACTCGGAAGAAACCGAAGCCAGCTGGTCCCTGCCCAAAATCTTGTACTTCCTGCTGTAGGAAGTGTTCAGGCCTGACTGGGTTGCGAGGAAGTACTCGTCCTGGCCAGCGCAATAAATTGGGCCGTAACCGCTCTGGATCAGCATCAACGGAACAGGCGACAAAGACGCAGGGCACTGGCCGCCCACCTGAAGGTACTCGAAGTAGTGCTCCAATTCGTACTGGCTCTTGCCTGGCCCGGGCTCCCAAGGTATTGCGGCAGTCTGGGGACAGACAGGCGACTCCTTCGAGCTGCATGTTCCGCTCAAGAACACCAGAGCTCCCCATTTGTGGACCAGTTCCCAGTCCACCATCACGTGAGTGGCGTGGTGGTACTCCATTATTTCGTACAAGTCCTTGTCCTCGCCGTTCACGAACGCCTGCGCTACACCTTGGTCGAAGCTAGGATAGTTGTTTGAGGGATTGAGAACAGTATTGCGGTCGCCCAGGAAAGTAGTCCAGTGGCCGTAGTCCCACCAGCTCAACACCCTCGAATCAGCTGGAGTGTTTGCTCTCATCCACTTGAACGTCTCGGTCCAATCCTAAGGTATCCTCGTCATTTCAAGCTGCGCCAGCGAGTTCGGAATGGTCTGCGCCTGGACTGTCACGGTCAACGCGCCCACAAAAAGCAGTATGCCTATTACCCCGGCGCGCAAATGAGCAGGATTGGAGAAGAACTTCAGCCAATCATTGAAGTACTCCAAAACTCGGAGGCTCTGGCCCAGCACGTAACCGAACACTATCACTATGGCCAGCGAAAGATGCACCAAATACTTCACCTTGCTCAAGCCGACGAAAGCTATGGGGAAGAAGATGAACACCAGCAACAAGGGAGTCTCGTTCTTCTCCTCTTTTGCAAGATAAATTATGGACGCTGCGGCAAGTGTAATCAGCATGTAGGTGAACACGTCGCTGGCCGTGACCAAGGCAAAGAGCGCCTGAAGCGGCGGGTAAGCCACTACTGAAGACAGCGCGTTCAGAACCGCGTCGACAAGGGGGTTGAACGCTATGCCTACAACAGAAACACCGAGCACTATAGCAGCGGACTTGAAGCGCTTCTTGGACGCCAAAAACGCGGCAGTAGTGAAAACAGCAAGCATTGTAGCAAGAAGTATCATGAGGTTCGGGTTTATGACGCCGAAAGCGCTCGGAAAGATTCCCGCGTTGGTTGCTGCTTCTTCCTGGATGGTCTTGGTCAGCGCGCCGCCCGCAACCGCAATCTGCGCCTGCGAGGTTATGGTGGTCAGGATGATGTCGTCAAGGGAAGTGAACAAGGAGCCGACTGCAACAAGGCCGAAAAGCACTGCAAGCGCGCCCAACCTGTGAAGGAACTTCTGCAGCTTCAACTGCTTTGAGATGCCGTGGAGCAAGGCGTAGAAGACGAAGCTGCTCGCCAAAAACATGACGTGAGGCGTGTCAAACCTGAAGTACGCCTGTTCCTGGTACAACGCCATGATCACGTTGCCCAAAACGAAGCCTGCTGAAACAGCCAGCAATACAAGGGTCTTCTTCTTCTCAAAAGAACCGGAAAGGTAATCCAGTATGGCTTGGACCCCTATGAAAGCTGCTAAAACCATCGCGGGCCAGAGATACTGCTGGCTGCCGAGAATGCTTACCAACGATGCCAAACCTGCAAAAAGGGCTATCCTGTAGCTGCGTTGCTTCAACGCCATCACTAAAAGCGTAAGCAAAAGCAGGGCAGTAAACAGGCCCCAAGGCTGTTGCTCTGCAACTCCTGCTGCAAGCTTTGTCACCAACTGCGGGGTTATGGCGAAAAGCGCTGCAGGAATCAGGGCGAGATAATGGTTGTACTCCTCCCTTATGAGAGCGAACATGAGGAAGCACATCATCGCTGCCACTATCGGCGGGTAGAGCTGCGAAACCAGAATGAGCGTATCCTTGTCAAACATCTGGCCCGAAAACAGCTGGTGAAGGGCAAACCACGAACCTGTCAGGTACTGCACCATGGGCGGCCAGTGCTGGAACGCCTGGTGCGGGTAGAACGAGTCACCGGTCCAGGTGGAAACGAACCCGTCGGTTACCAAACGCTGCGTCAGCTTTTCATAGTAGAACGGGTCGAACTCGAAAAAGTTTGCGCTCCATGCAGTGGAGAAACGCAGGTAGAACGTCAGGACTATGAATAACGTAAGAAGACCGAGCACTGCATACCTCTTCCACTCCTTATTCTCGAACTTGAACGAAAAACCAAGTCTTTGTTTCTGGTAATGCATTATTCCAAAGGAAACCAACAGAACCAAAAGCGAATTCGCCAGAACCAATAGGGCGTTGAACTTGACTGAAAACAGGAAGTACTCCGTGAACGAAAGCAGGGGAACCAGGATTAGGCCCAAAATAAGCCCGAAAACCAGCTTGTCGAACCCCGAATACTTCGTGCCGTTCAGAAGCGCGAAGGAAGCGAAAATTCCCGGAATGAACAGAACGCCCAAGGCGCCCAAAGCGGACAATACATCAAAAACCATTACACCTTCACCATCTTGGGTTTATCCGGATCCAAAAAAGTGCGGTGCCATATCTCGAAGCCGAGAAAAGCCCAGAACTTCCTTGAATCCAAGGACTCGTTCCTGCCGTACGAATGCAGGAACTTCACCAGTTTATCCTTTTGGAAATAACCCCTGTTTCCCAACGAATCAAAGAGTTGAGCAGACACTTCTTTTAACCCTTCGCCTAACCACTTTTTAGTCGGGATGTTGAACCCGTGTTTCTTCCGGGAAACTATCTTTTCCGGAACAAGGCCCTTCATCGCCTTGCGCTGCAGGATTCTTGTTGCGGAAGGGGATGCTTTGAAGCGGACGGGCATGGAAGCGGCGAACTCCATCAATGCCTTGTCCAGGAAAGGAACCCTCGCCTCCACGCTCTTTGCCATGCTTGACTTGTTCACCTTCATCAGGTAGTCGTCCGGTAAAAGCGAAGCAACGTCCCAAGCCACCATCTTGTTCAGGAACGCTTCTGGTTTTTTGAAGCAAACCGGTTCCTTCATGCCCGCTCCAACCAAACCCCAATTCTTTCTTTCCTTTCCGCTGAAAACATCCAAATAAGCGACAACCGACTCCCACTCTGTTTTCGCTTTCGGCCCCTGCTCCGCCCTCGCTGCCATCGATGAAGGCCACAGGCGCAAGGCAGG
>JACROM010000041.1 GCA_016214445.1 Microcaldota archaeon | reverse complement strand
TGGAACAGGTTTTCGGAGGGGTTTTCAGGGAACGCGGCAGCTTTTACACCCTTAGCCTTTTTCCGGGGTTCCGGGTGCACAAGGAACAGCTCATCCGTTCCAAGGGGAAGGAATACCGGAAGTGGTCGCATTACAACAGCAAGCTCAGCGCGGCCTTGGCGAAAGGCATGAAGGTTTTCCCGTTCGCGAAAGGCCAGAAGGTCTTGTACCTTGGCGCAGCGCAAGGTGTTACCCCGTCTTTTGTTTCCGATATTGTGGGCGCGGAGGGAGAGGTTTACTGCGTCGAGATTTCAGCTCGGGCAATGCGCGACCTGATTTTCGTCTGCGAAAAAAGGAAGAACCTGTTTCCCATTCTTGCGGACGCCAAGAAGCCGGAAGAGTACGCGGAGGATGTCGGAAAAGTGGACGTGGTTTACGAGGACGTCGCGTCCAAGGACCAGGCGCAGATACTTTTGAGGAACTGCGAACTTTTGAAGAAGGGAGGTTTGGCGTGCATTGCCGTGAAGGCAAGGAGCATCGATTCAGCAGCGGACCCGCAGAAAATCTACTCCCGTGTTCTGGAGGAGCTTTCTTCGCTTGAGCTCGTTGAAAAAATAGTTCTCGACCCATATGAACGCGACCATTTGTTTGCTGTTTTCAGGAAGGTGAATTAGGTGATCCGACCCGTTTCATTGCGTTTTGAATATGCATCGCCTGAAAAGATGGACGTCGATACAAAGACATTCATCTTATCCTCTATTTCTGGTATGTCCGCTGCCAGCGAATTCGGGCAAAAGAACAAGGATTTGTCCGGAAAAACAGCAGAGCAGCAAATAGAGACTCTGAAGCGACGCGGATATGGCGCGTTGGTAGCATACGAAAAAAATAATCCTGTGGGTCTGATTACTTTTCAAGACCATTTAGATGGCAGCCGGCACGCGTTTTTGATTCACACAGTCCCCTCGCACCGAAACCGCGGAATTGCCCTAGAATGCCTCCGCGAATTTGTCGAGCGCGGATTCAAAGAGGGAATCAATCAGCTTAGGTTGTCACAAGGTGCCAGCGGACGCAAGACACCCAAAGAGATTATCTCGTTGCTAACGCGTTTTAACAAAATGCACGCACAACAAGTAGGCGCGTCATTTGAAGAATCCACCGGATTTATTCAAAGAGGCCAAAGGTAAACTGTTGTTAGGCAAATCGTCACCGAAGCAATCATTTAGTTTTTCTTTCTTGTTTTTATCTTCAGGTGCCCGAGCAATAGTTTTCTTGTGGCGGCGGCTTTCTTGGAAGTTTCCAGTTCATCAATGATGTTGGTCATCTTCTTGTAGGCGATGCTGTTCTCCATTTTTGTCCGGACGTAATATTCCCCTATTATGCCAAGAGAGTACAGGACAACTGATATTCCAAAGAACATGTAGAATATGGCGAATACTTTTGCCGCGTCGGTTTTTGGGACTATGTCGCCGTAACCAACTGTAGTGAGCGTAGCTGACGAGAAGTAGAGGGCGTCAATGAAGCTCCAGTTCTCAAGCTGGTGGAAGACTATGGCGCCTATTAAAAGCAGCAGGAGCACGGTCGCCGCCACGTAGGCTATCTTGACAGTAGGCTTCGTCGGCATTATGGCAGTTAATGCGGCCTGGTTTTTAACCAGTTCGGCCGCAGATGTCCGGCCTGAACGCGCAAACCGCGTTCTCCAACCTGGCAGAGTCGCGGACTTTGGTCACATACTTACAGTCAACCACGAACATGGGTGTCCCGAAGACCCCGTACTCGTTTGCCAGCTTGTCGCTTTCCTTGTACGCCTCTTCACCCACTTCCTCCTTGCACAGGGTCTCGTCGGACGCGTTGACGTTAAGTATCTGCGAGTTTTCATCCTTTGTGTGGATTCCGATGCAGTGCGAGGACGACTCGATTTTTTCTCCGTACGCTTTCTGCACTTTTGCGAGCGCTTCGCCGCTTACTTCCGCGAAAACCGCGCTCGAGTTGTCGTTGAAAGCGGAGCCGTTGCCGTAGGAAACCCTTCTTGCAAAGGGCGAGGTCGGCGAATAGAATTCCTCCAGTCTCACCGTGCCGTTTTCGGCGCACGATTGAGTTGAGAGAATTAGGTGGGAGCTCGGCGGAAACGCGGTGACGCCGATTGAGCTTTCCTTGAGAGCGAAGGACGCCTGCGGAAGCGCGTTCATGAAGTCAACCAGTTTGCTGTTCAGCGCCAAGTCAGTAGAGGACGCGAAAAATGCGGGCGCCATGTTGACGTTTACTGCTATTGCAGGGTTCTTGTTGCCCTTTAGGTCCATTGGTTGCAGGAGTATGCCTTGTTTTTCGAGGTTGTCCTTCGAGGCCTCTATGCTCTTAAGGAATCCCTCGTTGGAGCATTGGGTGCAGGAAGAGTCGTAGAACGCTATAAGTTTCGCGTAGGTTGTCTGCTTGGCGAATTTGTCCTCGATGTCGGTAAGCCGCTTGTCAAGCCCGGTTACCATGAGGGTGGAGCTTTGCGTTTTCTTTTCGATTCCGTCGAGTTTGGTTTTGATTGCCTGCATTTCGCCGAACGAGTAGAAGGCGAAAGCTATCATGAGCAGGAGCAATGCCGCCAACCCGCCGTAAACAATGTTCTGGTTAACCATGTAAAACCACCTTCTTCATATAGTCTAAAATTGCGTCACTTACTATACTCAACCAATTAATAAAAATAATAGCCCCGAGCGGAATCTCGCAGACCACCCCTTTCTTTCCAAAGCGCGCACAAAGCTTTGCTTTGTGGCGCCCCGAAAACGCTTGCGCGTTTTCAGGTAAAGGTGCGGTCGTCCGCCAAAGAAAGGATCCTGTGCGCGAATAAAATAAAAGAAATGTTTGTCCTTTTAAATTCGCGCGCTAAATCGTTTTCTTTTGGACCGACCAGCTTTTCTTTTCTGAAAAGAAAAGATGGTCATTCGAACCGCCGTATCCAGCTCCAAAGGCTGGCATCCTTGGCCACTAGACGACGGGGCTACCGGAATTGTTATGGTGTTTTGTTTTTAAAAGGAGCGCGACGGAAGGGTTTTTGATTCGCGAGATGAAAAAAAAGCCTTATTAAGTATTGCGGGTAAGTAAGTAAAGGTGGGCAGATGAAGGAAAAGAATGGAACGTCTTCGAGTTTGCCCGCCGTTATACTTTATGCCGGGGCTGAAGCCCGGCGTGTCGCTCTGAAGGGGCGCAAGGCAAACGCCTTTGGGCTCGGTTTGACCCAAAGGCGGAATTTCTGATGGTGGGATTTTATGGACCTGATTACTGCGCGGGGGCTGAGCAAGGATTTCATAGACGATGTTTTCAAGAAAGCCAAAACCTACGAGACAGTAGCGAAAAAGAAGACCGCTGTGGATGATCTGCGCGGCAAAACTCTCGCTACGCTGTTCTACGAACCCTCCACAAGAACTCAGCTTTCGTTCCAGACCGCCATGCACCGCCTTGGAGGCGACGTGATAGGTTTCTCCGACCCCAAAACCACTTCAGCCAGCAAGGGCGAGCGGCTGAGCGACACCATACGGGTTGTGGAAGGTTATTCCGACGTCATAGTGATAAGGCACCCCCTTGAGGGTTCTGCTGCGCTGGCAGCGGAGTATTCTTCCATTCCGGTGATAAATGCGGGCGACGGCTCGAACCAGCACCCTACGCAGGCTTTGATGGACCTTTACACCATAAGCCGCGAAAAAAAGAAGATTGACGGGCTCACTTTCCTGATTGCCGGCGACCTGAAGTACGGCCGCACTGTGCATTCCCTGCTTTACCTTCTCGCGCACTACAAAGTCAAAGTGATGCTTTACTCGCCACCTTCGCTGCCCATGCCGCAGTGGATAGTGGACGAGGTTTCTGGCAGGATAGAAGTGGAGGTAGTGGACAGGCTGCGCGAGGACGCGGACGTAGTCTACGCGACAAGGGTGCAGGAGGAGCGTTTCCCAGACCCTGAAGAGTACCGGAAAAGTTTGTACCAGATTGACGCGGATTTCGTCGAGAAACTCAAGGAGGACGCCATAATCATGCACCCCCTGCCGAGAGTGAAGGAGATTTCGCCCGAGGTGGACAAGAATCCGCGCGCGAAGTACTTCGAGCAGAGCTTCTATGGCGTGCCAGTTCGCATGGCGATATTGAGCCTGCTGGTGAAGTGATTGTTATGGCTGAAGAAGCTTTTTTGCTTCGGCAAAACCGCACAAACCATTTGGGTTTGTGGGGCCCCACAATTCTGAAAGAGTTGTGCGGAACTGGAAAAAGAAGAATGTCTGGTGAAACAACATGGCTGAAGAAAAACCGAACGAGTTCCTGAAGGCGAAAAAGATAGAGACCGGAACTGTTATAGACCACGTCGCGAAAGGCAAGGCAATGCGCGTGCTCGGAGTGCTCGGCATAAAGGAAGATTTTCCCGGAACAGTAACAGTGCTGATGAACGTTCCTTCCTCGCACTACGGCAGGAAGGACATCATCAAGATAGAAGGCCGGACTCTTGAAAAGAAGGAATTGGCGCATATAGCGCTGATTGCGCCTAACGCTACTGTCAACACCATAAAGAAGTACGCGGTGATTGACAAGTACGTGGTGCAGACGCCCTCGCTCATAGAAGGAGTGATGCCGTGCCCCAACCCAAACTGCATTACTTCCGCTGAAGGCATCTCGCGGCTTTCGGTTGTTCAGGCGCACCCTCTTAGATTGAAGTGCTCGTTCTGCGAGAAGGTCTACGGCGAAGCCGACCTGTTAAGGTGATCGGATGTTCAGGGACGCTTTTGAAAGCAAGGCAGTAGAGCGCGGCACGCGCCTTGTTCTTGCTTTGGACGAGAAGGACTACAAAAAAGCTTTTCAGGTTCTGAAGGCGACCTCGAAATACCTGCTTGCAGTAAAAATCCATCCGGAGATGCCGCTCATCTGGAACAAGAAGCATTCGCGGGTTGTGGCGAAGTTCAAGGAACAGGTTCCGTTTGTCATACTGGACGCGAAGCTGGCCGACATAGGCGCTTCCAACGCGTTCAAATCAGATTACTATTTCTCGCGGGGTTACGACGCCATAATATGCCACGGTTTTCCCGGAAAGGAAAGCGTGCAGGCAGTCCAGGCGTCGGCTCAGCAGGCCGCAGCAGGGAAAGGCGAGAAGGGGGTTTTCCTGTTGTGTGCCATGACTTCGCCCGGCCACCTTTTCTCGGAGGAAACAGCAGAGAAGCTGGCAAAGATGGCGGAAGAACTGAATGTCGACTGCATAATTGCTCCCGGAAACCAATATGACTTGCTGGCAAAGATTCACTCTTTCGCTCCGAACATACCAATCGCGTCCCCTGGCATCGGCACGCAAGGAGGCGATACCAAGAAGGCGGCTGAAAGCGGCACGCGATATGCCATAGTAGGGCGTTCCATTTTGCAGGCCGGAAAGCCGGGTCTCGAGGCCCGCCGGACGAGAAATGAAGTAAATGAGGTGCTGAAGCAATGAAACCTTTCCAAGAAGAGCTCGTGAAATTCCTGTTGAAGAACAACGCCCTTCAGTTCGGCGATTTTACCCTGAAAAGCGGCCGAAAAAGCTCTTACTACTACAATGCGCGCAACCTCTCCACTGGCGCTGCTCTTGCGCGCATCTCCTCTGTTTACGCGCAGAAGATAGTGGACGAGAAACTGTCACCTGACGTTCTTTTCGGGCCTGCTTACGCGGGCATCCCTCTTGCTGCTGCAACAGCTCTTCAGCTTTCGGAGAAGAACGGCATGAACGTGAGGTTTGCCTACGACCGCAAGGAAGTGAAGGCCTACGGCGACAAGGACACGCAGTCAGTTGTCGGTGCGGTGAAGGAGTTTGACAAGGTCCTCATAATAGACGACATCATAACAACCGGAGCAACGAAGCTGGAAGTGAAGCAGAAGATAGAATCCGTAGGCAAGGTTCGCATACTCGGAATACTCGTTGCTTTCGACCGGAAAGAGAAAGACGACAAAGGGGAGTACGCTGCGGAGGCGCTGAAAAAACAGGGCCTTCCTGTTTACAGCGTGCTTGACGCTCCCTCTGTTTTCGATTACCTTCACAACAAGCAGATTGACGGAAAAGTGTACGTGAACGACGGCCACTACGAGTCCTTCAAAAGTTACCGCGCCCAGTACGGGGTTTGAAAATGGGTTTCCTCATCACGAACGCGAGAATAATAGAGAAAAACAACGTGTTGAGGATCGTCGAAATTTTGGTTGAAGACGAGAGCATTGCCGCTGTTTCGGAAACAGGCACCCATCAGGCAAAGGAAACAATTGACGCCAAGAACATGCTTGTCCTGCCCGGACTCGTTGACCCGCACGTTCACTTCCGCGACTCCGGAGTGCCTAATGTCGCCCAGAAAGCAAAGGAGGATTTTTCTTCAGGCTCCAAGGCCGCTCTTGCAGGCGGGGTGACTGTCGCTCTTGACATGCCGAACACAGTTCCGCCCACTGTTTCCGTTCAGGACTACAAGACCAAGGCAGCCAATGCTTCCAAAACGAGCTACTGCGACTTTGGTTTGTACGCCGGCGCATCAAATGACAACTTAAATGAAATACCGAAAATGCTGGACGCGGGTGCGATTGCAGTGAAGCTTTTCATGGGCTCTTCCACCGGAAACCTTTTGGTTGACTCAGCTGAAGCGCAGGAGAAAATATTCGCTTTGGGCGCGGAACTGAACTTTATTTTGGCGGTCCACGCCGAGGACGAAGAATGCATACGGTTCCACGCCGACTTCTACAACGACAAGAAGATACGGAGCCACAACGAGGTGCGCCCCGCGAAGTGCGCCGAAACAGCGGTTTCCAATGTAATTGATTTGGTGCGGAAGCACAACAACCCTACTTACATACTTCATGTTTCCACTGCCAAAGAAGTTGAGCTTATACGTTCCGCGAAGAAAACGCTGCCTGTTTTCATGGAAGTTACCCCGCACCATTTGTTCCTGAATGAAAGCGACGAAGAAACGCAGAAGAACCGGGTTAAAATCAACCCTCCTGTCCGCACTGAAAAGGACAATGAGGCGCTTTGGATAGCTTTGAACAACTGCACGGTAGATGCAATAGGAACGGACCACGCGCCCCACACGCTCGATGAAAAAAGGAAACCTTACTGGGAAGCGCCGTCCGGTTTTCCCGGAATTGAAACGAGGCTTCCGCTCATGATTACCGCGGCGCTCGAGCACAGGACCACCTTGGAAATCGTCCAACGCACTTGCTGCCAGAATCCCGCGACAATTTTCCGCCTGCCGAACAAAGGCTTCATCGCCAAAGGCTACGACGCGGACTTGGTTTTCGTCGACTTGTCGGAAGAAAGGAGGGTGGAGGATGAGAAAATGTTCTCCCGTTCCAAGTGGTCTCCTTACGCTGGCAAAAACTTAAGAGGCTGGCCTTCTTTGGTTTATTTGCGCGGAAGGAAAGTGTACGAGCACGGAACCTTTTTCGGTCCCTTTGGAAAAGAAGTCACTAAAAACTGAAAACAAATTAAGTTCTGTTGGGCCTTAAGCGCCTAACTCTTCGTTCTTCTATTTTTTGTCCCTTAACACGTCTGCTTTTACATTTGATAACCGCCGAATTTTAACTTTAGGTAATACCGTAGATGACGCTACCATAAATTAATGGCAGGCGTTATGATTTCATGAGGGAAAAACGACTTTTTTCGTTGTTCAAAAACGACACGATTGCAAGGGCCTACTTTCGTGCAATAAAATGGCGAGGCAGACGCCG
>JACROM010000058.1 GCA_016214445.1 Microcaldota archaeon | reverse complement strand
ACCAATTATTCGCTTGCGCCCAACGGCGACGGATTGTACGATCTGCGCCAGCAGCCGCTGGAAATAGCCAGCGCTCCTGCCTGCGGCGAAGATATTACAGCAAGCGATCAGGAAAGCGTTTCTGCTCCTGTGGAAAATCAGGAAGTGAGCTTCTCTCAAATTTTCGTTTCCATCGTACGGAGTTTTTTCGGCAACCAAGAGAAGGCAAAAGTTAGCGCTAACATCTTCAGTAAGCAACTCGTCCCGTACCAGGAAAGTAGCTACTGCCTCATCCGCGGGTGTACCAACGAAACCGTCAACCTGTCCTATCTGAAAAATGAAGAAGCGGGTAACGTCCGGAAGGCCGGCGGCATCACCCAAGCCAACGCTCCTAAGGTGCTCGACTTTTCGGAAGGTGAGATGCACGGGGAACAAGCGAGTACGTTCGACCTTATCGGCACCATAAAAACGCGCATCTTCGGCAGCAAAGCCATCGAAAACAGTACCAAAAACCTCCGCTGCTCGCTCCTGCCCCGGGCCTTACAGCAAAAAGAGGGCCTTAACTGCATGAGCAAATCCTCAGGAGAAACAGAGGATTCCAGCTGTATCCAGGGGTGCCTGGCAGCCAATGCCGAGTGCGACAAACGGCAGGGGCAATATACCCTCAAACCTCCCGTCCGGTCCTACGGCTGTTCGTACAGCATGGCCGGCGTCCAGCCCAGCTCTTCTACGCTTCTATCTTATATACAACAAGTCAGCGGATTCTTCGGCATCCCGCCGCAGCTTTTATCCGGCATTATGATCATCGAAACCCGCGGGCTTGCGTTTGACTATACGGAAAACTTTGTCCGCACGTCCAGTACTCCCGGCGGCTACGATGTCAACTTCTGCAAGCCTCCCACCAACCGCAATTTCTGCGGCGCCCTGGGCGTGATGCAGGTATCCGCGCCGGTCTGCATGGAACGGGTAGAAAAAGAGTGCCCGCAGGCCGTCCGCGACCAAAACTGGACCGAGTGGTGCGAGCATCGCAATGCGCCGGCCGAGTTCCGGGGCACTCCCGGCTACGAGGGTAATCCTGCCAACATCCTGGACAGCCTGGTCGTCGGCGCGTCTGACATCAAAAAACACGTCGGCCCCGGGTGTCAAGCCAAAACGTCGTTTCCCAAACAGGCGCTTATGGAAATTCTTGCCAAGATGCCCCGCTACCTGCCGCCGGGAGTTTCCGCATCGTCCTTCATTGATATTCCTATGCGGCAAGCCCTGAGCCGCGACGGGGCGTACAGCACCAGCACCGCCGGCCTTACCTACTGCGAGTTTCTCTGGGGTTACTACTCCACGCACTAACGATTTAGCTAACTCGACATGCACGTGCATGTTGAGTAAGCTAATTAACTTTTCCCCTGTTCCCCCCGATTTGCCCCATTTGAGGCCCAAGAGTATACTATGCGGTATGCCAGAACCAGAAAGGGTTGATCAACTAGTCAAAAAGCTTGCCGGTCTGCCGGAGGATCTGCGGCCGTTCATTGATTCCGTTCTTATTACCCGCTTCGCAGCTCACTTCGAGGCAACTCATGATGAAAATCTCAGCGATCGGGCTTGGCAGGCTCACGCCGAACTCATGAAAGAAGAGTTGCAGAATCCCGATCAAGAGGGAGTATTTCAGAGAGCTTTACTTTTGGCAACGCTTCCCAAGCATCACAATCCAGAGGTTGAGAAAATCTACGGCTGGCTGCGGGGCAACGGCCTTACAGTGCTTCAGGGAGACGCGATGCGAGATCGACTCATCAGCCATCTGGACAACTCGACCAATGGTGGAGCCTTGGCGCGCGCACTGGATCAATATTTGTCCATAGACGTGCAACACGTTACGACGGCAAATGATTTATGGGAACCGGAGCCGTACAATTTATTTGTCGCACTTTTAGTATGCAGGAATGCCGAGAGTCGTAAACCAAAAGATCCCATGGGCGAGAACAGGCAATGTCTTTGGCAAAAAGCAGTCGAGAGGGTCGTAGATCCGAACACGTGGCGCTCCATGAGCCTATTTGATGAAATCCCGGGCACAAAAGACCTCTATGGTAAGCTTCAGGCCTGGCTGCGCCAACTAGCGGAGTAACAGCCTCCAATTTAGCTTACTAAGCATGCACGTGCTTGTCTACTTAGCTAATAATGTCGAACACTGTCCTAAATTAACATTGCTAGAACCGATTCTCTGTGCTAGTATCCTCCCCAATATGGCTCCGCGCAGAATGACCGAAGCAGCACGAGGCATTGATGCAGAACGATTTGCTCAACAGGTGGGCGATGCAAACACTCACGCCGTTGCTATTTTGCAAGAGCAACCTGAACTTTATTTTACCCTGAAGGCTTCCTGCGGAACATTTGTTCAGGTATTCGCACTCCGCCGTGGCGCACCGGAGGGAGCAGGTGCCTTAATTATGAGAGAAGCCCGCCGAAATCATGCCCTCTATCACCAACTACAGCCCAATATCCCCTGCGCATCACTGCAATTCAGGCAAGGCTAACCAAAATCCACCTTCCCGCTTCTTTACTTCCTCACGTCTTTTGTGCTATCATACTTCTGCGACCCCGAGAGGGGGTTTTTGATGTAGCAGTTAACGAGTCATCGAGTTTTACTGCTGCACATCCGCCGAAGCGAACATTCGCCTGCGAGGACGTAGCCCTCGAGGCGAATTTGAGCGAAGGAGGATTCTATTTCGGAAGGGTAAGCGTAGTACTGGGATTTGATACGTTAGTTGAGCGAAGGCGGATATCTAGGGTATAATACAACTATGGATCGACCGAAACTGCCCAGCGTTGCGCCCGTGCAGTTTGTGCGCGAGGTTGTCACGGAACTCAAAAAGGTCACGTGGCCCACGCGGGACGAGACGGTCAAGCTGACCGCGGTAGTGATTGCTATTTCAATAATTGTAGCAGTCTTCATCGGCGGCCTGGACGCGATATTGGTGAAAATAACAGGATTACTGTTTAAACGATAATCAAATTGGACGAATTTGACCAATATGACAAATTTGCAACCAACCGAACAACCACAACAGACTCCGCAAGCGCCCAGCGCGCCGGGCGCTAAATGGTACGTCGTGCACACCTACTCGGGACACGAAAATAAAGTAGCCACCAATTTAAAACAACGTGTTGAAACGCAGAAATTAACGCACAAAATCTTTGACATCGTGGTCCCCACCCGCAATATCGTCACCGTTCGCCACGGCAAAAAGGAAGAACAGAAGGAAAAAATTTTCCCCGGCTACATACTGGTGAAAATGGTTCTGGATGATGATACATGGCTGGCGGTGCGCACCACCCAGGGGGTCACGGCGTTTGTGGGCGCCGGCAACAAACCCACGCCCATTTCGGACAAAGAAGTGGAAGCCATCCGGCGCTTTATGGAGATGGAAGCGCCCAAATACAAGACGACCTTCACGGTTGCAGAAGCGGTGAAAATTGTCGACGGCCCGTTTGCCGATTTCCTGGGTACGATTGAAACGATTGATGATCAAAAAGGAAAAATCAAGGTGCTCGTGTCTATATTTGGAAGAGAAACCCCGGTTGAGCTCGACTTTCTGCACGTGAGTAAACTGTAATATGGCAGAAGAAGCAGGCACCCACCCGCTCCCGGAACTTCCCAATCTTCCCGAAAAAACCCCATTCGCTCCTCATGAGACTCAACTCGGCCACTGCGATGGCGGTATTCCAATCAACATACGAATAACCAGCGACGGAGCAACAGGAAGATGCCCGGGAGTATGCGGTCAACAAACAACGTGGATTGTCGGTTTTTTGGTCCTGAAGGATATCGTCGAGGCTATTGGTTACTCCGAAGTCAAATTACGAATCCTAAGTAGCCTCTACCCTTCCTATGTAGTCAATTCGGTGACGGTCGTCACCCGATTGACTACATAAAACTCCCACAGAATCATTTTTCAAGTGGTCGACTTCTTCAAAATCCCAATATTCACCTGCCCGCCCACACGAAGCGTTTTTTGGCCTGCTGGAAAATCATCAAAAGATCGAGGTCCCTCTTCCTCCGGATCACCAAATGCTTCTGGTCCGTTTGCCAACACCGTGGGCGGACTATAACGTCCTCGTGGCGGAAGAACGTGCTTCTTGGCTTCGGGCGGCGCGGGTTCTTCAGGGAGAAAATCGTCGCCAAGGGCCGTGAGTTCTTCCTGTGTCGGCGGTTGCTCACCCTTGACCCACGCCCTGCCCCCATCAACGCGTCCATCGCGCTCAACGCCTCCGGCAGGCCGTACGGGAATAGCTGTTGCGACCATATCTATCTCTTTCCCCGATTGTATACACAGGTTGTTCTTCATTGCAAGCGTATTGATTTTTTCTTTTTACACTGGCAAAATAACAGTATGGCAGAGGCAACAGCAGCAAATGACGGAGCAACGGTTCCTCCCCAAGAAACAAGCCTTCATATGGCAATACCCCTTCCGCCCACAACCCCAGGGACGACGCTGGATGCCATGGCAGCTCGGGGAGCTCACATAGAGGTGAGAGATGGCGAACTCGTTGAAGTGAAAACGCTCGTTCCGGAGGGAGGAACAAATCCCTTCGTTCCCCAACCGCCGGATGCTCCGGCGGCCGCGCCGGCAAAGGGCGGAAAATAACCCGGAATATAACCCTCGGATTTTCGCACAACCAAGCCTCAAACTTGCGTTAAGCCCCAAAATATCCTATAATTATAACTCAATGTCGCGCCGAGCTGAAGCACAAACATTCGATAGACCCGCCATCCTGCAAAAATTCACGCAAGATCCTGCACTGCTCGTGCGGCTCACGTATGAAACATGCCCTCGTCTTGACCAGTACACTTCATTTGCCTTTCTCCTCAATGGCTCTGCTCCTGACTTTCTCAACTTCGTAAAATTTCACCAATATTGAGGCTAACAACGCTATGTTTAGGATACTAACAGGCATGATCTTTACGATACAATCAGGTAATGGCATATATTCGCCGGGTAAAAACATCCAGTGGCGCTACTGCAATACAGCTTGTACGAAAAACTCATGGCAACATTACACAATTGGAGCATATTGGTAGCGCACACACTCCGGAAGAAGAAACCATTCTGATACGATTGGCTCATCAACGACTGTATGCAAATCAAACATCACTCTTTCCGGATACGCCTCCTGCGGTCACGGTGACACTCACCGCATCATATTCTGATCTTTTGCGCCGGGTGCTCCTGGAGCAATACCAGCACCTGGGGTTTGATCGTCTGGACGACGATGTTTTTGCCTTGTTATGTCTTGCCAGAATTGTTGAACCGACCTCAAAGCTGGACAGCCTGAGGGTGCTTGCTGATTTAGGGATTCACACGATGGACAGAAATCATCTGTATCGGTGTCTGAAACAGAGTATTGACCGCGACTACCGCACCACAATCAGCCGGATCTGTTATGCATATGCAGCAACACGAACCATCAGCCTGATCCTGTATGATGTCACCACACTGTATTTTGAAGTGCAACAAGAAGACGCGTATCGTAAATCCGGACTCAGCAAAGAACGCAGATTGGAACCGCAAATTATCATCGGGCTCCTTGTGGATCAGTCAGGGTTTCCCTTAGGGTTGCATAGTTTTGAAGGGAATACTGCGGAAACAAAGACCATCCTGCCGGTACTGGAGGCGTTTCGGGCAGAACACCATCTTCCCCAGGTAACGGTCGTAGCCGACGCAGCCATGATGAGTCAGAAAAACCTCACAGCGCTTGCCGCCGCAGGGTACACCTACATTGTGGGATCCAGGCTCACGAAAATTCCGTATGCCATTGCCGAGTATCAAAAAATCGGACCGCTTGCTGACGGATACATTATTGTGGATCGTCGCTCTGATTATCGAATCGTGTACCAATACAGAGAAAAACGGGCTGCCTTGGATCTGAGAAATATTGAGAAACAGATTGCCAAAGCAGAGCGCATTATCAGTGGTCAGTCTCCTGCCCACCGATCTAAGTTTGTCACGGTAAAAACCAAGGAAAAGAGTTTGAATCGTACACTCATTGAGAAAGCTTACGCGCTCTCCGGAATCAAGGGATATGTCACAAATCTTCCCGCTCCAGACGATCAGATTATTTCCGCCTACCATCAACTTTTTCATGTAGAGGCCAGTTTTCGGATGGCCAAATCCGATCTGAAAGCCAGACCAATCTTTCACCGGAAACGGGACGCGATCGAGGCGCACCTGACGATCGTGTTAACAGCACTTGCCATCGGAAGAAGCTTGGAATTTCAGACTGGTATGAGCATCAAACAGTTGGTAAAAATATTACGTCCCATCAGATCCGGCATCGTTGATATCAATGGTCAGGAATATCCGGCAAAAGAAAATATCTCCCCAGTTATCCACAAATTACTACAAAAAATCCGTTCAGGACACTAGTTTGAGAAAGTCAGGTATGAAACATGCCCTCGTCTTGACCAGTACACTTCATTTGCCTCCCTTCTCCTCAATGGCTCTGCTGACCCAGAAAGACTAATCGAGGCATTCCTGAGCATCAAGGACTGGCCGACCGCAACAGGAGATAGCCGCCATGCGATGCGACTCAATGCTCTGCTCACACTTGATCGGGTACTTCCTCCGGACAAATCCAGTCCCGACTGTCTATCTGACCCGCTTGTCGAAGTTTTGCAGTTTCCTGTGGACAAACACCTTGCTGATGCAGTGCTCCTTACCGCTCACGCGCTTTCTCTTTTATCGGAAACAGAGCAGAGCTATGCAGCAATCGCAAGAGAACAACTGCGACAAGCCAGCGAAGCAGTCGATCTGTCAGCCAGCGCACCAAGCATAAAAACGTCTACTGCGCGTTGCATCGCCCATGCCCACCAAAGCATCAATAGGTATATCGAAGACTTCTCGGCACACAGGCTTTGATTTCTTGTTTTTCCCCCTTTT
>JACROM010000039.1 GCA_016214445.1 Microcaldota archaeon | reverse complement strand
TTGTCAGTCGACGACGGTTGTTTTTCGTTGTTTTGCGTTTTTTTGTGTGTTGGCATAGGAGGTTATGGCTGGTTTTGAGTTTTTAGCGGGTGTTTTGCGAAGAAAACCTACCAACGAAAAAACGTTTCATTGGTAACCCCCACCGAGGAACATGTCACGTAAAGTTTATCTAAAAAGCGACACAAACACTTGTTATGCCAAAACGACGGCGACCGAAAACGCGAGCAAGAACGAAAACAGGGGGGTCAATCCGCTCCAAACAGCCGACCGCAGGTTACAACGCCCTTCAACGTTTTTGGAAGGGACCGGGATGCACGTTAACGCTAGCAGCTGCAGGGGCGCTCGCGCTTGGTTTAGGAGGGGGTCACCTTGCCGACCGCCTCCGACAGCGTTACTCTGAAACGGGCGTGCAGTTTAGCCCTGCCGCAATCGGGCGGATACACACTCTAAGCACGGGTACAGGCGACTTTCCTTCTCAGGCCCGATGGCAGCTGGTTCCGCCGCGCTTTTACCCAGACTCCGGCTATTGTCTGCGATGCCACACATATGAGGAAGCGGATGCGCGCGCAAAACAGACGCTCCAAAAACTTCAAGACGGACTGAAAAACACGTTTGGGAAAGGCAGCCTGCATTCACGCGTCGAAGACTCAGTATTCGTATTCATGCCGTACGAGTCGCTCACCAAAGGCGGCGCATTGGGCGTAACCGCGCCGCCACAAGCTTTCCTCTCGCTTAAGGGGATGCTGTTACCTGAAGAGCACCGGACAATCCAGCACGAGCTCGTGCATTTCCTGATGCTGCATCCGCACGATTATCTGAACGAACCATGGGCGTATACGAGCGAATACATGGTGCAACCAGATATTATACGCCAAAAACCAGAGGAGTTGGGAAAGCTAGAAAAAGCCCATGGCATCAGTCTGTTACAACGCGCACTTGTTTTCAAGGGACAGGTGGGAACCGCAAAAATGCTCAAAAATGAACAAATCAACTCCTTGTTTGCGAGCCTCGCACGCGAAGTGGATACTGAAACGTTGCGCGCCATGCGGCCCCTGTACGCGCGAGCCTTGAAGGAATACCAGTTGCACAGCCCGTTCTGGGACGCGGCCTTGAAGAAAGCAAAAACAAGGCATTCATAGTGGCTCGCGCGGATAATGAGGGAAACGCACGCCTTGCCTTGTTCCTGAAGCAGGCCGGACCACGGATCCATGTGCACCCCCGCAATTGCACCTCGTTCTTCAGCGAAAACCACATCGACTTGCGAACCCAGTTCACCGAAGCATTGCCACATTTGCAGAAAATGGGCCAAAAAGGACTGCTTGCGACAATGCAAAAAAAAACACGGGAAGAACGGGACGCACTGTATTTTGCTGCGCTCCACCGCATGTTTTGGGACAACAGCAAGCTCCGCCAAGATGCGGTTCCGCAGAAAGTACTGGAAAAACACGCGCATGCTCGCGCGGATGCCATCGTACGAACGCAATTGGTTTTCGAAAGTGTAACCCCCAGTGGCACGTCAGAAGCGGACAGAAACGCGCTCAAAACGCTACGCCCGTACCATGACCGCAGGCGGAAACTGTTCGAACAAAAAAGAAGAGAACTCGAGAGGAACAGGTTGTCTGGAAATTACTTAGATTAACGCGCGCTCCGCAGTCAGGGATACGCCCGATTTATGACTCTTGGAAACGGAGTAGTATCGCGGATGTGTTCCAAGCCGCAAATCCAGCGCGTCAGTCGCTCGACTCCCAAACCGAAGCCTGAGTGCTGGACGCTGCCGAAGCGCCTTAAGTCGAGGTACCACTCGTAGTTCTTGGTGTTCTCGCCTGCTTTCTTGAGCTTCCTTTCAATCAGTTTGAGGTCGGTTTCGCGTTCGCTTCCGCCTATCATCTCGCCGAAGCCTTTAGGAGCGAGCAAGTCGTGGTTGTTGGCGGTTCCGTCCTCGTTTTCCTTCATGTAGAACGGCTTCATTTTGGCGGGAAAATTGGTTACAAAAACGGGCTGAGCGAAGTCGTCAGTCAGGAGTTTTTCCTCGTCAGCGCCGAAGTCGTCGCCTTCCTTGCACTTGGCGCCTTTTTTCTGGAGGATCTTCACCGCGTCTGCATACTTGATTTTCTCGAACGGCGCCTTCACGTTCTCCAGCTCCTTGGTGTCGCGGCCCAAAATCTCCAAATCCTTCCTGTTCTCCTTGGCGGCCTTGTGGCAGACGTATTCCACCAAACGCTCTTCAAAATCCATTATCTCGTCGTGGGTGCAATGAGCTGCTTCGCCTTCGAAGTGCCAGTATTCCGTCAGGTGCTTGGTGGTGCGGCTTTTTTCTGCCCTGAAGGAGGGGGTGATGGCGTATACTTTTTCAAGCGAGAAGATGAGCGCCTCCAGATGCAATTGAGCCGACTGAGAAAGGAAGGCTTTTTGGCCGAAGTAGTCCAGCTCGAAAAGCGTGGAGCCGCCTTCTGCTGCTGAGCTCGTCAGGATGGGCGGAGTTGTCTCGAAGTAGCCTTCCTTGGCGCAGAACTCGCGTATTCCAGCAAGAATTGTCGCCTTGACTTTCATCACGGCAGTGAGCTCGCGCGAGCGGAGCCAAAGGTGGCGCACGTCTAAAAGGAACTCGGTGCTTTGGTCCCTTGAAATCGGGAAGATTTCGCTGAAATGCAATACATCAAATTCTTTCGCCTGAAGTTCCCAGCCGCCCGGCGCGCGCCCGTCTTTTTTGACGGTTCCTTCAACTATCACGGCCGACTCCAACAGCGCTTTGGTCGCGTCCTCGAAATGCTTGTCCTTTACCGCGCCTTTCTTTACCGCGCACTGGATTATCCCGGAAGCGTCCCGGACAACCACGAAATTCAGCTTGCCCTGCTGGCGGGAACGGTAAATCCAGCCCCGTATCTTCACTGGGTCGCCTTCATTGAAGTTGCCTTCTATGACGCTTGAAATCGAAGAGAAAGTAGACATGAGACAATTGAGTGCCGCAAAGGGAAAAAAACCTTTGCTTTAAAGGCTGAGATGACAAAAACAAACCATGCTCTACTTCGCTGACCTGCACTTCCACTCGAACGGAACCGCGGAGGGGGACGCCCCCTCCTCAGTTTCACGTTGCATCGCTTCGCGCTGCTTCAGGTTCACCGGCCTCAGAGGCCGGAGACTGCAAAGCAGCCTTCGCTCAGAAGGCTGCAACTCCGGCTCCTCCTCCGCACGCGACAAACCTACAAAGGTGTCAATATGAGATACTTTGCCGACTTGCACTTCCATTCGAAATACTCGCGCGCGGTCTCGCCGAACATGGAACTGGATGGATTGAACAACGGCGCGAAGCTGAAGGGGCTGAACGTGCTCGGGACCGGCGACTTCACGCACCCGCTGTGGTTCAAGGAACTTACAGGGCGGCTGAAGGAGGAAGGGAACGGGTTCTACAAACTGCACGACAAAAGCGTATTGTTCATGCTGACTGCTGAAGTAAGCACCATCAACTCCACCCCGAAAGGGGTGAAGAAAGTGCACCACATCCTGCACGCGCCCTCGCTGGAAGTGGTGGGACAGTTGAACGACGTGCTTGCGAAGAGGGGCAACTTGGCTGCTGACGGCAGGCCCACTTTCGGTAAGACGAGCTGCGCGGAGATTGTTGAACTTTGCAAGGGCGTTAGTGGTAAAATCCAGATAGTGCCAGCTCATGCGTGGACTCCCTGGTTCGCTGTTTTTGGCTCACAAAGCGGCTACAATTCAATGGAGGAGGCATACGGCGACCAGGCGAAGAACATTTTCGCTCTGGAAACCGGGATGTCTTCTGACCCGGCAATGAACTGGCGCATTTCATCTTTGGACAAGTACGCGCTCATGTCCAATTCAGACAGTCACAGCCCCTACCCCTGGCGCCTTGGGCGCGAATGCAATGTTTTTGACTTTGAGGAAATCACTTACGACGCGCTGTGGAAGGCGGTTAAGGAAAAAGATGGCGAACACTTCAAGTTCACGATAGAAACTTCTCCCTCTTACGGCAAGTACCATTGGGACGGCCACAGGGTTTGCGGTTTTTCGTGTCCGCCGCAGGAGACGAAAAAACTGGAGGGAATCTGCCCGAAGTGCAGGAAACCGCTGACAATAGGCGTGGAGAACAGGGTGGAGGAGCTGGCGGACCGGCCGGAAGGTTTCGTTCCGGAAAACGCGATACCGTTCAAAACATTGCTGCCGTTGCACGAGCTCTTGAGCGCTTTGCTCAAGGCGCCGTTGGCTTCGCCGAAGGTTTCCGCTATGGCAGAGCCGTTGATACGGAAGGCCGGAAGCGAGCTGGCCGTTCTCCTGGAAACGGAGGAAAAGGACATCGCTTCCTTAGCCGGACCCGAAGCGGCCAAAGTAATAGCGTTGAACCGCGAGGGAAAGATAAATGTTGTTCCCGGGTATGATGGTGAATACGGGAAAGTGGTGCTGGGGGACGTAAGGCAAAAGAAGCTGGGAGAGTACTAGGGGAAGAGGACGTGTAACCGCTTAGAAAAGCGCATCGAACGCGCGGCGTTCATTCCCGCAATTTTTTCGCGTAGTATGCGAGGAGCTTTTTTCGCCTTGTTTTAGCATCGATTGGCTCGTAAGGATTACTGACGCCAGCCTTTTCAAGCATCCTCTTCATCGGGCCGAGAATAGGCAGGCTATTTTTGAACTGCCTCACCCCCAACATTCTTTCAACGTGGGCATTGCACAGACCTTCAACTTAAGTTTACAGTGGGGAGTGCTTTTCTAGAGGTAAATCGTGTATGCTCTAAACGTCCGAATGCTGGTCAAATGTCTGGAGGTTTGCCACCCGGAATGAACCGCTTGAGGCCAAAAATCGAAACCAGTTTCTCTTGTTC
>JACROM010000013.1 GCA_016214445.1 Microcaldota archaeon | reverse complement strand
GTGAGTTGTTCTCTTGTTTTTCCGAAGTCTTTTGCTAGCGCGTTTAGCCGTTGTTTGAGCGAGTAATCGTCTTTTTCTTGTTGGAGGCCGAATATTTGCAGGTGGCCTAGTATTTTGTTTCCGTGTTCTTTGGTGAGTTGTTCTCTTGTTTTTCCGAAGTCTTTTGCTAGCGCGTTTAGCCGTTGTTTGAGCGTCTGCCGCGTCATTGACGGAAGGTTTTCGTTTAGGAAGGTAAAATCGGTTTTTTCCACGGTTTTCTTGTCAAAGCCTAGCTCGATGAAGTCGTTCGGCGTTATTCGCTGTACGGTTTTTTCCATCAAGAAACTACCTTGCTTTCCCTGTACCTTTTCTTTATTTTTGATTGTTTATATGCGCGATTATTTGCGGCGAAATCAACCGAACCGTAGCGTCTGTTTTCCGCGCGTTCTTGCTACTGCTTCCAGCCCAACGCCTTCAGGGCTTCAGCTGCAACGAAAAAGGAGCCGCAGACCAATGTTTCCACCTTTCCCGCCTTCGCGAGGGCTTCCTTTACGCTTCCGCATTCCTCGAAAGACACGTTTTTGGTTTTGAACGCCTTTTCCAGCTTTTTCAGTTCCAACGCACGGTCTGTTTTCGGTTCAACCAGCCAAACATTCAGCCACTTCCTACCCGCCAAAATCCTCGTCATTTCCTTGTAATCCTTGTCCGCCAAAACGCCGAAAACCAAGTTCATCCTTTTTTCAGGAAGCGATTCCAGCAAAGCTTTGATTCCCGCAGGGTTGTGCGCCCCGTCCACCAAAAAATTCCCAATCTTCTGGAAACGGCCGGGCCACTCCGCCTTCTTTAAACCAGCCTGCTGCGCCTTTGCGCTTATCTTCACGCCGTTTTCGCGCAGCGCGTTCAGGATGCAGACCGCAACTCCGGCGTTTTCCTTCTGGAATTCGCCTTTCAGCCCGGTTTTGGTTTTGTTTTTTCCTGTTTCCACGACGATTGTTTTGACCCCTTCCTTTCCGGCCTTCTTCCTTATCTCCTCCAGCGCAGTTCCTTTCGCTCCAGTGACAACCGCCCACGCGCCGCGTTTGATTATGCCTGCTTTCTCGCGCGCTATCTCCGGAATCGTATTGCCAAGGTTCTCGGTGTGCTCCAACGAAATGTTCGTTATCGCCGCCACCTTGGGTACAAGCACGTTGGTTGCGTCCAGCCTGCCGCCCATTCCCACTTCCGCAACAGCCCACTCCGCTTTTTCGTCGATAAAATACTTTAGCGCCATCAACGTGATTGCTTCGAAATAACTCGCCTTCTCCGCCAGTACGAAAGGCTTTACCCATTCCTCGAGCGCCCTGAACTTTCCGGCGCTGATTTTCTTTCCGCTGATTTGCAGCCTTTCCTTTACGTCCAACAGGTGGGGCGAAGTATACAATCCTGTCCGGTACCCTTCTTCCCGCAGTGCCCTTTCAACCAGCGCGCACACGCTGCCTTTGCCGTTTGTTCCGCCAACCAAAACCGCGTTCAAATGCGTCAAGTCGAGCCCGCTCTTCCCTACCAAACGTTTCATTCTTGCGAGCGTCCACGTTTGCGGCACTTCAAGAGTATCGAGGAAAGCCATATTGTCTTATTGTCGCCCCATCTCTTTAAACCGAAAGCCCTTTGACGAGAGGACACTGTTTTGTTGTTTCGCCCTGTCTTTAAACCCCCGAAAACTTGCTTTGAGGGGGATACTGTTTTATTGCTTTCCTGTCTTAAAACAACTATGGGGGAATTTGACGAAACTGAAGCAAGGATCCTCAAGCCCTACTTTACGAATTTGGACCGGGACGTTTTCGCTCTTCGCAATTTGCCAGAGGTGGTCAAGGGAGCGCTCTTCTCGAGGTACAGCCGCTCCACCAAGAGCTTGAGGCGGCTCCTTTTGGACGAGTTCATCCAATCCAAAGACTTCTCTTTCGACCAGATAGTTTCCACGCCAAAGCAGGACGAGACCGTTGCAATACGCAAGGCGGAAGAGTTCTACGACCGGGTGCTGGTAGGTTTCGGGGACGACTCAGTTGCGGAGTTGGGCGGCGCGCACATCGCGTGCGAGAACATTTCCAACATCGCTACAAAAACAATACAGGACGCAAGGCTGGGAATATCTCCGCTGGAGAAAAGCACCCGTTACGTTCCTTTCCACGAGAAGAAGAACGGGAAATACGCCTACTACCGTGAACAGGTTTTGATGGCGCAGGATGCTTCGGCGTACGAGAAAGCGTGCGACGCGTTGTTCGACACCTACGCTTCCCTTCAGGAGCCGTTGAACAAGTACGTTCAGGACCGCTTCCCTAAAGGGGATGCGTCCGACCGCGCCTACGCATCTGCTGTAAAGGCCAAAGTATTCGACCTCCTCCGGGGGCTTCTGCCCGCTTCCACCCTCACCAACACCGGGCTGTATGGAAACGGCCGCTCGTTCGAATACCTTCTCACGAGAATGTACGCTTCGCCTCTTCAGGAAAGCAGCTGCCTCGCAAGCCAGATGCAGGAAGAGCTTTCCAAGGTGATTCCCTCCTTTGTCAAGAGGAGCGACGACAAGTACGGAAAGGCAACGCAGGACTTCCTCAGGAAAACAACGGAAAACATTTCTTCACTGCAAGTGTGCCCTTCAACTCAAACCGAGGAAGTGGTTCTTGTGGAATACGACGAAAACGCTGAAGACAAAATAGTTGCCGCAATCCTTTACGAGGCATCCAACGCCGACCTTGCTTCAATCAAAAAACACGTTTCAACGCTTTCGCAGGAACAAAAACAACAAATTCTCGACGCTTATTGCGGCCACCGCCAGAACCGGAGGCACAAGCCCGGCCGCGCTTTCGAAAACGCCCAATACACTTTCAGCATTCAGGCAAACTACGGCGCATTCCGCGACCTCCACCGCCACCGCATCCTCACACAAGTCCGCCAACCTCTTGGCACCGCACATGGTTTTGATTTGCCTACTGAAATCATTGATGCTGGCGCGGAGGACAAGTTCGTTGGAGCAATAAACCAAGCGAAAGAAGCCTATGACGTGTTCAAGGAAAACCCGCTTCAAGCGCAGTACGTCGTACCGATGGCCTTCAAAATGCAGTGGTATTTCACGCTCAATCTGCGGGAAGCCTTCCACCTTATCGAACTGCGGGCGGGAGTGCAGGGCCACGCCGACTACCGACGGGTTGCGCAGAAGATGTTCCACGAAATACAACGGGTGCACCCTTCCCTCGCCAAATACATGCGTTTCGTGGACCTCAAGTCGCACGGCCTGGAGCGGATGGAGTCCGAGAAGCGGATAGACGAAAGGATGAAGGAAGTGAAGGAAAAGTACGGTTGAATTGAAATTCGTCGAAGCCGGTGGAAAACATTTTTCCGGCGGTGGAATGAAGTGAAGGAAAAGTGCGGTTGAATTTTGATGGCGAAAAAAATCTTTTTGAATGAGAAGCTGTTCGACGAGGACGACGCGAAGATAAGCGTGCTTGACTCGGCACTCCTGTACGGCTACGGGGCTTACGAGACCCTTCGGGCTTACGACGGCGTGGTGTTCCGTCTTGATGAACACATCGAGCGGATAATAGACTCGCTCAAAGCGTTGGAAATCAACACCCCCTACTCGAAAAAACAGGTGAAGGAAGCGGTTTATTCAACGTTGGAAGGAAACGACCTGAAAGAAGCTGCGATGCGCGTCACCATAACCGCCGGCGGAAAAAACAACTGGGGATCCACTTCGCCTTCACTGGTTGTTTTGGCGCGGCCCGCCCCTGCAAAAGCGGAATCGATGACTGCCCTGACCGTGCCGTTCCACCGGGACTTGGCAGTCGCGAAGTCGCTCAACTGCATGACGAGCATGATAGCGCAGAAACAGGCAGCGGAAAAAGGCTTTGACGAGGCATTCTTCACCAACTGCGGCATGGTTCTGGAAGGGACCACCTCGAATGTTTTCTGCGTGAAGGACCGGGAAATCTTTTCACCTAAAAACGACGTGCTTCACGGCATAACCCGCAAAGTGGTTATCGGGCTCGCGAAGAAGATGGGTTTGGCAGTGAAGGAAGGAAAGCTCAGGATAAAGAGCCTCTACTTGGCTGACGAAGTCTTCATTACCGGAACGCTCAAGGAAATAGTTCCCATAGTGAAAGTGGACGAGATGGCGTTCAAAACAGGCGAGATAACTGGTAAGCTGCAGGAAGAGTACGCCGAGGAAGTAGTGCAGGAAACAGCTGCTGGCAAAACTTAAATAACTCCCTCACGCTAAAAACACTCAATTCTATTTGAGAGGTGGGTTTGTTTGAAGATTTTCGGGAAGGAATTCACTAGAAAGCACGCGCTTTTCATAGCGCTTTTCGCGGCGCTGGTTGTTCTCGGCGACAACATCAAGCTTGCAGCAGTCTGGGGCGCTTCAGGCCAGTTCTTCACTTTGTTCCAGCTGTTCGGGCCGATTGCAGGAGCGTTCTTGGGCCCGGTTATCGGGGCTGTTTCAGTTCTTGGGGCCGAGCTGTTCAACTTCTTCATCGCAGGAAAGGAAGCTTCGCTCGTCAACCTCCTTCGCCTGAGCCCCATGCTCTTTGCCGCATACTACTTCGGAATCAAGGAAGGAAGAAACTACGCTGCTTTAATTCCTTTGGCGTGCATGGCGCTGTTCGTCCTCCATCCAGTCGGAGGCAAAGCGTGGATTTACACCCTCTACTGGCTCCTCCCTCTTGGAATGGCCGTAATGTTCAAAGGCAACCTCATCGCCAGGAGCTTGGGCGCCACTTTCACAGCCCACGCGGTCGGAAGCGTGATGTGGCTTTACTTCGTCAACCCCATGACCCCTGAACTTTGGATGGCGCTGATTCCGATAGTCGCCATGGAGCGGCTCGCTTTCGCCGCAGGCATAAGCGTTTCCTACGTGGCGTTCAACACCCTGTTGTTCAAGGCTGGCAGCATCGTTCCAAAGAGCGTACTGAGAGTTGACCCGCGGTACGTCCTTTTCAGGAAAATGTTGGCGGGGCTGCGCGCGTGAACTACCGAAGGCCTTAGTCGTGGCGTCCATGGTTGCTGCAGTTTTCCCTTTTTGGGTTGGCCAGTGAAAGAGGGTTTCGCGCGTTGGGTTGCTAGCCCAGTTGGCGGTTTGTTTCCGGTGGGGAAAAATGGCAGAAGTGGTTGAAGTAAAAGACTTGAAGCACGCGGAAGAACCAGCGCGCGGGCCAAACCCGGGCCGCTTGTGTCCGTGTTCTTTGATTTCGCCGGTTTGATAGCTGACAAAACCGGGAATCTAAGACTTTTTTGTCTTATACAAATTTGTATTAATTGATTGAAGTAGTTTCGCTTCTAGGGAAAGCTTTAAATAAGCTAAGAGGTATTTATATTATATAAATTTGTCTTAGTTGGAAAGCGGTTGTTGGTTGTGTTCACTTTAACTCCTGTTGTAAGGCCTGCCTTAGTGGGCCGGGAAGCGCTAGTGGGAGAACTGGTCTCTTCGCTGTCCAGCAAAAAACAAAGAATGGGCTTTGCCTTGTATGGCCCTAGAAAGGTAGGAAAAACTTCAGTTTTGTTTGAAGTGAAGCGTAGGCTTGAGAAAAGCGATTTCGTTGTTCCGGTTTATTTTTCTCTTTGGGATTTAGTGGATAACCGCTTGGAGGAATTCGCGCAGAAG
>JACROM010000055.1 GCA_016214445.1 Microcaldota archaeon | reverse complement strand
TAAAAAAACTCATGGTCTGTTAAAAAAATTGTCTATAGAAAACCTAATCGTTAAAAAATGGGACAGATAGGGGTTTAGATAGCGGTCGCGTCGAAGCGCAACAGACCCAGCAACCCAACCGACGGAAAGAATTGGGATCAACTGCAAGGCATCATCGGAAAACCTTGCGCACGCTAAAATCCCACCAACACTCGAGGAAACCGCCACCTGACTTGATAGGCCTTTTATACTAAAAGATAGCAAAAAACAATAATATGAACCGCCTTGGAACGATAACCTTCTTTTTAGTTGTCCTGATGTTAGCTGGCGAAGTTTACGCAGAATACACCGTAGTTGACTGGGTTACGGACACCATAGACGGAAAGGAAATCCTGTTCACTTTCAAGAAAGCAACTGCCAACGAGCCAAACCCTTACTTGGTTGAAATAACCGTTAACGGCAAATCTTGCCAGAAAGGCATAACCATATCTCCCGCGCAGGCCAGCATAAGCGCAAGCGAGGGGGCGGACGCGGCGTTGTTCACAGCAGGCAACAACCTCGCTTCCGGAACAACGGAAAGCGAGCTGTATAATTCGTTCATCGGAGTAAGGTACTTCAATGCTCGCGCCGGAAAACCTCGCGCAGTACTGGACTTGTTACCTCGGAAGCGCAGATTACGAGAAAACGAAAAGGAAGGTGGAAGAACTCGAGAAAAAGCATTTAAGCATCAAGAACGAACCAGCTTCCAAGCACCCCCTTAGCAAACAGGAACAGGCAATCTCTAAACACATCCAGACGATTGCGCCGAAGGCGCACCCGTTGACGGGCCAGAAAGTGAGCGTTGAAAAGCAGTTCATGCTCGAACTTTCCCGGCACCTGAAGGACGAAAAAAGGTTCATGGAATATCTTGCCCCGTATGCAACTAAGTTCGACCCTGACGCACTTTACGACCCGGCGATAGACGCACCCTCCGAACACTACAAAATGAGGGCAAAGGTCGCGGGAATGCTGGCTGATTGCTACGGGAACCTAAACCGATTAGAGTCTGCTGATTACTGCATTGCCTTGAAAACAAGCGAGGGGAGCGCTGAACGCAACCGAGCTGACAACATCTTAAGCTTAAGCAAGCGGGAAATCGGGAACATAAAGGGCGAAACCGTGACTGCAATGGGCGACGAAAGCACGCTGCATGACCCGGTGATAGGTTTTGTTGCCGAAGAGGTAGAAAAAGCGCTAAAGAAAAAGGAGGACAAAAAGAAGGAACCGAAGGCGTACGAGGAATACCTGTCATCAGAGATGACGCGTATGGACGCGCAGCTTAGCGACCACTTATACGCGTACGCAACCAAGTCGGAAAAGAACGGTAGGTATGTGCTTTTCCTGAACGGGATGGGGGCAATAAAAAAGAAGTACCTCGGATACGACACCCCTTACGACAGGATTCTCGATATGACCCCGCAGGAAATTGTCGGGCTTTACTACGCGCAGGACTGTGTTACGCCATCTGAATCGAATGCCAACCCGTCCGACCTGTACGCGCTTGTGCAAACAGCTTACGCTAAGGAACAGGTTTCGCTTGAAAAATACAAGTGCATTGGAAACGAGGAACGGCGTAAGAGCATGGCGTTGGCGTTCTCTAGCCCCATCGGGGTAAGCGCCATAATCGGCGGGATACTTTCCGAAGAAGAGGCTAAAAACAACATAAGGCAAGCGTACGCCTACTACAGCGACCTGCAGGCTGCTGAAAAGGAAGTGAGAATGTGTTTCAGAAAACCATTCTTCAATAAGAACGCGCCGTTTTCAAGTTGCGCGCCCTATATCCAGAACAACATAGGCTACTTCACCATGGCGAGGCTGCTTGAAAAAGACGTCCTTGAAACGCCAAAATCGTTCGGTTTCACGAACAAAAAATGGATAGGCGCAAGAAAAGCCGTAAAAGCAACCGTCGGAGGCGCGAAGGACTGCTTCACCGGGTTCGTGTTCGGCTTGGTCGCGAAGGAAAACCTGGCCATAGCAGGTGGAACGCACGGGCTTATCTGGCTAAGCAACATAGCGCAAAAAACTAAGTTCGCCAAGGCAGCGCCTGCGCTTCGGGCAACCAGTTTCCTTTTCGCAACTGGAATAGGCGTTTATTATCTCTTGCATGGCAGCGCCGACCTCGCGACACAGTGGGACAAGCTCGACAGCCGGGGCAAGGTGAGCGGCGCGTGCGGCCTCGGCGCAATGCTGGTAACAACCGGCCACAGCACCTTTGTGAGCGCGAGGAACTTTTACAAGAAAAGGGCAGCGGCGAAAGCGGGAACCGAGCTCAAGGAACAGACTGCCGAGGAATTCGGGGCGAACGAAGGGCAGCGCGCTTCAAGGCTCGAGGAGTTCAACGAGGTAAGATTCAACAAGGGAGAAATGGAAGTGGATGTTGCGGGAATAACGGGAGAGATAACCAGTTCAACCAAGACGGAGGCGGCAGTGAGAACAGGTTTCAAGACTGCAGAAAAAATAAGACAAACCGCAAAAGCAAACTCGGACAAAACAGCTGCAGAAATAACCGGGGAATTACGTAAAGCCGCAGACGAGCATGACGCGGGGAACGCAGAATTGAACGACATGCTTTTCAAGGAAGGCGAAAGCGGAGTGTCGAGGTTTGAAAAGCTCATTGGAGACCTGAAAGCAAAGTACGGCAACGAGGTTGGCGAAATTCTAGTTGTTCTCAAAAAAGAGCTCGAAACCGAGGTAGAATTTGCGAAAACCAGCAAGGATCCGAACGTACTTAAAGATGCAACACGCGCGGGTCAAACTTACGGGCACAGCCTCCGCGTTGGCGAGCTGGCTCGAAGTTTTACCGAAGCATTGAAAAAAGAAATGGGAACAGATGAGACTATATCTTCCTTGGATCCGGTTGAAATGAGCGGCAAGGCTCTTCTTCACGACATTGGAAAGCTCGGCGACCACGCAGACTGGGTGTTAAGCAAAAGGAAATTCTCCGAACTGTCTCCAGCTGAGAAAAAAGAACTAACGCTAAGGCAAGGCAGCCATGCCGGCGGCGGATACCGGGCCATAGAACTCCTGTGCGGAAAACTAGCGATATGCCTTGAAAAATTCGGTTCTGCCGCAAGGGACCACCACCTGTCGTTGCCGGAAATAATGAATCTCATGGATTCAAGCGAAAAATTGCAGAGCAAACGAGGTTATGAGGCGCTCATAGTCAGGATCGCGGACATATTTGACGCGATAACCTCCGAGCGACCGTACAGCGCTGCCGAACCGACACAGAAAGCTCTTGACGGACTCAAAATCAGCAAGGCGGACGAAGCAAAAATGACGCCTGCACAGGTAAAAAAATACTACGACATTCTCGAAATATTAAGCAGGGTTCCGCTGCTTGGAGAATACCGCGCAGTAAGATAATCAACGCTTGGGTTTTCTCCCTTCCAACAAATTCGAACCTATTGAAAAAGTTTCTATTAAGTCATCAAGAGTGTACCCTCTGTCGAAAAGACGTCCTTCCGCTTCTCTTTTGGCAGCCTGCACTGGTTCGAGCAAAGGCGTAAGCACGCGTTTCTCGCGGCCGTAGATTTTTCCGGCCAAAAACGCGGCAGTTGGCGAAACTTTCCGGCTGGTCACCCGTTGTTCAAGAAGGTTTTGCACTTTTCCGATAGCATCCAAATGGGATTCGCCGACACCACAGGCTTTCTTTACTGCTACCGCGAAATCAAGATAATCCGTGAGGTTGAGGCCTTTTCGTTTCGGAATCTCTTTCGGCGCGTTCCTAATCAAGTCAAGTTCCTCGCGCGTAACCGGCTTGAAGCCGACTTTGCTTTCATCAGCTTCAATCAGCGCGTGCGCTTTTGGAAAAAGATGCTTCAGCACAAAACGGTACATATCATTAAAATACGTCTGAGGAGAGATATAACCGTTTCCGTAAAGGAGGTTGGCCTGTTGAAAAATATAAAATATCCGGCATCACTACACTAAAACTGCAGGAATCGGTGGTGGCGGCAAGACCATGAGAGCATTCTTAAGGCCTGAATATATCCTTAAACAAGTCAAAACGGGCTTTAATCGCGCTTATTCCCCCCATATCCTCGAAGTTTCTTCTGAGGGTTTCGATTACTTCCCTCTTTTTTTGGAGGGAAGCAATTTCGAGTTCATAACCTGCGGACATTTCTTTGATTAAATCCGGGGGGTAACTGCGTTGACGGCCAAGAGAAGCCATTGCCGTTTTCAACGTTTTTACGCGGCGAGCTATCAACTGCAGCTTTTTCATGTGAGAGTCCAAAATCTGCAAGTGGGGAGTTATATCAACTGTACCGTACTCGTATGGGATTGTTTCCGGTATGGAATCCAAAAGAGTACGATGTTCTTCCTTCAATTTTAGAATTTTTGCCTCCATTTTAGCCCAGTGCGTTTTGGACTCTTCAAGAGACATTTGAGGACGTTTTGAGAACAAAGCAAGATTGAAACGGAAAGGGTTACCCATCGAAGTCACTAATTACCTGACTTTTCCGGTTTTTTTGAACACTACGGCCGCGCGATTCTTTTTCCCTCGTAAAAGTGCTTTCGAAGACCGGCAAGTTTATTAAGTGTAGTGTTTATTATAAACACTACAATGAGTTTCATCCGGAAAATCAAAGTCGGGGACAAAACCTACCTTGCCGAAGTGAAAAGCGTCCGCGAGAACGGCAAGGTCCGGCAAAAGTTCATTCG
>JACROM010000066.1 GCA_016214445.1 Microcaldota archaeon | reverse complement strand
GCATTCAAACGATAGATTTTGCGTTCGTGAGAGCACGCAGGGCAGCGGCGACTCCCTCGCCATTTCATTGCACTAAAGTAGGCCCTTGCAATCGTGTCGTTTTTGAACCACGAAAAAAGTCGTTTTTCCCTCATGAAATCATAACGCCTGCCATTAATTTATGGTAGCGTCATCTACGGTATTACCAAACTTAAATCAGCAAACCGGCAGAGTTAAAAACAAACGAAGAAAAAAAGTGTTTATGGACAGGGCCATCGTGGTGGAAGTAATAACCGTAGTGGGGAAACACGGCAGGGAAAACCACCTCGTCGTGCACGGCCCGAAAACTATTTTTGAGGAAACAGCCGCAACCGCAGAACTGGAGTTTGAGAAAGCCAAAAGGGAAGCTGTTGCTCTGGAGAGCGGAAACCAGCCTGCCGTCAAGCTGGAAGAAAGCAAAAAGAGGGTGGTCGCACTGCGAAAACTGACCAACGCGTTGAAAAACGTCCAAAGCCACGAAGCGCTGGTAGACTACCTGCACCGGCTAAAAGATGAAAACGAGGCGAGCAAACTTTTGGGCTTGATAAACATAAGCGCGCTCAAAAAGATTTCAGACAAAAACGAGGAAGTCAGCAATTGGGCGAAAACCATCAAGAACGCAAAAAAGCTAACAAGCCAACAACGCAAAGCTGCAGCCAAAAAACTCGAATTGTTGGAAGCCGTAAAAGGGGAGGCTAAGGCAATCAACGCGCGGCTCTCGAAACTGCGAAACGCGCTTATGTCATTGAAATTCGAGGACTTCACCGAAGGAGACCAGTTCATGTTTAAACATAATATCGGCGAAGCGCAGGGCGCACAGGCCTCACTTTTCGCTGGCGAACTGAAGCACGCCATCGCGGAACACATCAGGATGACAGGCTTCGAAGTCCTAGCCAAGTAGGGCATAAGAGCAAAAAGCGAACCCCAACACGCGAACGGTAACTATGCCCTCTGAAGGAAGTGGAAAGGTGAAAAAATGACCGAAGTCCTGATTGAAGTCTCTGAACTGGCCAGGCTGCGAACGAAGAGATTGCCTCCGCAGGAGCCGCCCCGTTCGCCGGACTTCGAGGTAAAGATAAAGGGCAGGGGCGGGCACCGGCTGAGCGAGAATGACGCCGTTGCCTTGGCTGAATTGCTGAAGCAAACGGAAGCGCTTGAAAACCACCCTTTTTCGGTCGAACAAACTGGCGGGAAGATCAGGAAGTTCAGGCGCATCGAGGAACTGAATGCGATGCCTCACATGCCGCCTCAAAAAATGGTGCGCGAACAAAGGAGCGAGATGCAGGAAAGTTTCGCCGATTACGCGGTGGGGAAACTGACAAGGAACGCCCTCAAGAAAATGATTGGCGACAGCAAGAGGCCTGAAGTTGACGAGTTCCAGCTGACGCAAAAGTTCTACCGCGACCCTGCAGCGGCAAGAATCATCGCCACCTTCGCAGCGAATTTTCTGAAGAAGAGGGGGTACGAGGTGGAAGTCAAAGGCATCTGCCGGCCAGGCGACTGAACGCGCCCTGGCGATTCCCGAAAAAGTATACAAAGTATACGTGATTATGTATACTCGGTATTGTTTTGGTGATGTTATGGCACTCAAGCCCAACCCGTTCAATCCGCGCATTCCGGCCGACCCACAGCAGTTCATAGGGCGGAAAGCAGAACTGGATGAGTTCTCTAGCTGTTTGAAGAGCACTATGAACCGTTCTCCGATGAGCTTGGCCACAGTAGGCAACCGGGGCGTGGGAAAGACGAGTTTTTCGGGGTAATGTACAAAAAAGCTAGGCCCGCAGGCAAGGAGATATTGAAGGAAGTCGCGCGACAGGGCGGGAAGGCTTCTTTTTCGGCAGTCGCCGAAGCACTCAAAAAATCGAAAGGCACCGCGTCTCCTGTTTTTGCCGAGCTTGTGGAACAAGGCAGTTTGGTAAAAAAAGAGCGGGGAAGATACGTTTTGTTTTACGGCTTATTCAGAGACTACCTGCTGCGGAGAGCAGACTAAAAAGTAGTGAATATACACTTCTGCGCATATTTCGTATATTTCAATCCCTAGTCGACCGCCGGAAGTAGTTCCTCCACAAGGAACGGCCAACGACAAGCCTTAAATAGCGCTATAGCGCACTATAGTAGCATGGGAATAACTACAATACAGCTTTCGGACAGGACGCGCAAAAAGCTTGCAGCGATGCGCGACCACCCGAGGGAGACTTACGAGGAAACTGTGAACAGGCTCATGGGTTTGAAGTATTCGGATGCAGGCGTTGATGTCGAAAAAGGCGACGAAGCATCCAAAATGTTTTACGCTGCTTCCCGCAAGACCTGGTCCAACCGAATAAAAGCTGGTTTCGACGACTTTACTGGCCTGCGTTACGTCCGGCCGCCGCAGGGCAAGGACGTGGTGATGGGCGAGAACTTCGACGGAGTAGGGACCAAAGTGGAAGTGGCGCAGCGCCTGCGCAAGCACGACACAATCGCCTTCGACCTTTTGGCAATGGTTTGCGACGACGCCGTATTGAGGGGCGGCGAGCCTTATTTTACCGGAAATGTTTTGGACGTTAACAAAGTTAGTTTTGATGAGATGGGGCAATTGAGCGAAGGCTTGGTTGCTGCTGCAAAGGACGCCAACGTAGCGGTGCTGAACGGTGAAATCGCGGAACTGGGCGAACACGTCGGCGGCTACGGTTCCTTCAAATACAACTGGTGCGCTTCCTGCATCTGGTTCGCCAAGAAAAACAAAATGCTGGATGGAACCAGAGTGAAGGAAGGCGATTCCATAATCGCCTTGAAGGAAGGCGGGTTCCGTTCAAATGGCTTGAGCCTGGCGCGGAAAATAATGGAACGCGCCTACGGAAAAGAATGGCACGAAGCCAACAGCAAACTTGCGGAGGCGATTCTTGAGCCGTCCCGGATTTACTCGCGTTTGATGGTGTCGCTTTCAGGCGGAGTGGAAGGCAAAGAGAAGGCGGAAGTGCACGCCGCAGCCCACATTACAGGGGGAGGCATAGCAGGAAAACTCGGCCGCGCGCTCAAGCCATCCGGTCTTGGCGCATCACTCAACTACCTGTTCCCGCCGTGCGAAGCGATGCTCGAACTGCAGGACCTTGGGGGCGTTGAAGACGAGGAAGCGTACAGGACGTGGAACATGGGCAACGGTTTCATGATTATTACGCCGGAACCCGACGCGGTCTTGAAGGAAGCGAAGCGGTTGGGTTTCGAGGCGAAGCTTGCAGGCAAAGTGATAAAGGACAAGACCATCCTGCTGGAAAGCAAGGGCTTCCAAAAGGAGGGGAAGATGTTGAGTTTTTAGGGAGGCGAAAAAACCATGGATGCAAGACCATTCAGGCTGCACACCTATGCAAAAGAGATAGGAATGGAACTGCGCGAAAAGCACAAGCTAAATACCTGACTTTTCCGGTTTTTTTGAACACTACGTCCGCGCGATTCTTTTTCCCTCGTAAAAGTGCTTTCGAATACCGGCAAGTTTATTAAGTGTAGTGTTTATTATAAACACTACAAT
>JACROM010000033.1 GCA_016214445.1 Microcaldota archaeon | reverse complement strand
CCTTTGACTTCAGCCAAGTACGTGCCGCTCTGTTTTTTGATTCTGCGAACAAACACCATGTTATGTATAAGTTATACACTACAACTATAAAAACGTTTTGGTTTTTGCGTCGTAAAATTAGGTCGTGTATAAAAAATCAGTAAAACTCAGGGAATTAGGAAACTAATGGTTGGCACGAACATGCCGATAAGCAGTGCTAAAATGAGGATTGCTGCCACCGGGAAGCGCAGGTAAAAAGTGGGCAGAGGAAGTATAAATAGCTGTTGGGGGAAGGGGTGAGAAAAGGGCAAGGCACGGCGAAAGGAAAAACCAAATTTATCGGCTATTGTAGCAGCCATTTCACGAACGGGACGTAGGAAATTGTTGTCTCCTTTTTTTCGAGGTTTTTGGTAATCACGAGGCCGGAAGAAACGTTGAACTCGCGCTGGAACTTGAGAACGCCTTTTGCATCGGGCCGCTCGCGGTATTTCACTTCTATAGGGCGCAGTGGGTCCGTGAGAACGATATCGACCTCATCCTTCTGCGGAGTACGCCAGAAAAACTTGGCATCGGCCTTCAGCACGCAAACGGTCTCCACCACCTTGCCAACATAGGATGGGTCGTTTTTCGACCCGATGCCAAGGCAAGAAAATGTCGGGTAGTACTTTTTGAGTTTCTTTTCGCTCGTACTCGCGTTCCGGGAATAGTTGTAGAGGCTCTTGACAAGGAATGACGACTCCAAATAAAACAGGTACTTGGAGACAGTTGTGCGGAAAACCCCCAGTTCCCGCGCAAGGGTGTTCTTGTCTATCTGCAGGCCAGGGTTGTCCGTGATGATGTTAAAAATACGTTCCAAAAGCGAGGGGTCTTCGATCCTGAAACGCCCCGGAATCTCGCGGAACAGTGCCTTCTCGATTATTCCCTCGCGCAGGTATTTGCGTATGAAGAACGCATCGTCCTCGTCGACAAGTTCCGGAAAGCCGCCGGTGGCCATGTAGTGTTCCAGCAACCTGTCCATATCCTCGCTACGCAAACCATGGGGAGAAACGCCTTTGAAGGAAAGGTATTCGCCGAAGGTCAGCGGGCTGATTTTAAATTCGAAGATTCTCCCGCCAAGCGATTCCTTGGAGGTTTTTTTCACGAACAAAGATTCGGAGCCGGTAACGAAAAACTTGATGTCTGTCAAATCATAGACCCGCTTGACCTGCTCAGCCCAATTGTCCAGCTTCTGCACCTCGTCGAGGAAAACGAATTTCGGCCGCACGCCTGCAAGTTGTTCGGCCGTCTTCAGAACCTCTGAAAGTTCCGTTTTGCCGAAAGTGTCGAAGGAGAAGTACAGTATTTTTTTCGGGTCTTCGCCTTGCAGCAGTTTTTTGATCTGGGTAGACGTCCCGGTTTTTCAGCTTGACGTCGAAAAACCGTCCCGAACCACCCCACCACGGGTTCGAGTCCAAAAGGGCATCAGTCAACAACATGTCTATACGCCACCTACATACTTTCGATAATATGTCTGTTTACAACCTACATGCTATTAAAGCTTTTGCATGCGCCGCTTAATAGGGGAATGAAAGAAAATACGGGGGAATGAAAGAAAAACGAGGAACCGCGGCATGAGTTCTTGAAAAGGCAGGCGGGAAAGGACAGGGGAAGGAAAGGAAACGGAAGGGAAGAAAAGACGGAGAAGAAGTATGTTTACCGATCGGATTTATTCAACAGCGTGTTCACTCGTTTTCCAACCCAAGCAGGGCATATCTTCAGGTAGGAGGAAAGCTTTTTGCGGTCCAACCTTGGTTTCAGTTCGCCGAGAACGTCTTCGCTGATTGGCTGCTTAAAGTAAACGAAGTCAATCAAAGTCTTCTCCAAATCAGATAAGTTAATCCACGAGTCATGATAGCGGAAGGAGGAAAAGCCGAAGAACATCCTGCGCGATATGCGCTTGACTAGGTAATTGTTTCCAAGAAAAACACGAATCCCGGACCTGACATTCCGCGGGGTAACAACAACCGGGTTTGTTTCCTGTTCCCACAGGTCATGCAGGGACAAAGCATCCTGCAACCCATAATAATAAGGCTGGAAAGCGGAGCCGACAACCTGCATTTCCTCACAGAAAGTGTAAACCCCTTTGGCAACCCGGTGGAGTTCGCCGCGTTTCAGGAAATTGTGGAGCAAAAGGTTGGAGTAGGCGCTGCCCAGACTGGTGCCGAAAAAAACCCGGACATCACGCATGGTAAAAACTGGAAAGGCGCCGAAGTGTTCGCGGAAAGCCTTGACGTACTTCAAAGCCACCGCCTCTTCAGGGAATCGACGATTTGCTGGAAGGAAGGGACTGCCCCGGAATAGACAATTGCCTCGAGATTGGCCTCATCAACAGGCTGCTTGGCTGAGGAAAGGAAAGAACGCATCTGCATGGAAACAAGGGATTCGTCCTTGACAAAGTTGCTCAAGTGGTAGATGTCGTACAGATCACGGATGAAAAAACGGCTCGAGTAAGCGCCTATCTTCTCGAGGATAAGCTGTTCGGGGGACAAAGTCAAAACATCGATAAGGGAACCATCGACGCGTTCGAAAGGCGCGACAACGGGGCTCTTCGAGGAAGAAAAATTGACTTCCAGCCTCACTTCGACCCGGCCGTTCGAAATCTTCGAAAAAGCCAGGTTGCCGGTTTTCTTGTATTTTGACAAAACCAGAGAGCGCGATTTGACTGCCGAGGAAAAAGCATCGTCTATCTTTTGCACCGGGCCGTAAAAATCCAAGTCTTCAGAAAACCTGTTTCCGGCGTAACACCGCCATATTGCCGTACCTCCGTGGAAAACCAGCCCCTGCTCCAGGGAGTAAAGCAAGTCAACCAACTCGTCCTGAAGCAAAGCTACTTCCAAATGACGCCTCTTCTTTATTCGCTTACCCAATGGCAACCTCATGGTAACAGATTGACCAAACATATATAAAAATATATGTTTCGTCGGCCCATACCGCAAGAAAAGCCTTAAAGCTGGAAGGCAACAAAAAGGAAAAGGATTCAAAATACTGAAAATACTTGCTCAGGGGTGGAAAAAATGGAGAAAACTTTTGTTTTGGCGAAACCGGACGCAGTCCAGCGGGGCTTGGTCGGGGAGATAGTGAAGCGGCTCGAGTCGAAAGGGCTCAAGCTCGTGGCGGCCAAGATGATAAAACTGGAAGACAAGATACTGGACGAACACTACGCGCACCTGAAGGACAAACCCTTTTTTCCGGCAACCAAGAAGTTCATGCAAACCACCCCGGCGGTGGCAATGGTCTGGGAAGGAAAGGAAGCAGTGGAAGTGGTCAGGACGCTGTGCGGAGTCACAAATTCGCGCAAGGCGGCGCCCGGAACAATCAGGGGCGACTGGGGCCAGAGCATCCAGGCAAACTTGGTGCACGCCTCGGATTCGCTCGAAACAGCGGAAAAGGAAATCAGGCGCTTCTTCAAAAAAGAGGAAATCTTCCCCTACGCCCTCAAGAAAGAGGAGTTCATTTACTCGCCTGACGAAAGGGAATAAAGCACCTCAAAACAAAACAACAACTACCCTCAAAAAATCCTTACCCGCAAAGTTTATCTACCCTCCCGGCCATAATTTTACTAATCTATCGCATTTGTGAGTTTACGTCTATAAAGACGTTGCAGTAAGACTCGTTTCACCTCGTGAAGTGAATCACGGATTTTTTCAACCGCCTTACGCATAGTCCAAGCGGCGTTCGACAATCCTCTAAGAGAACGCT
>JACROM010000037.1 GCA_016214445.1 Microcaldota archaeon | reverse complement strand
TCCGCGAAAAACTGGTTGGCTTGGGATTCGAGGAAGAACACGGGCCTCTTGTGGAGCTGGAGTTCTGGAACATGGACGCGCTGTTCATGGCGCAGGACCACCCTGCCAGGGAGATACACGACGTTTTCATGCTCGAGGACCCCACCAAAGGAGAGATACTGGACAAGGAAGTGGTGGAGCAGGCCAAAAAAGCCCACGAGGAAGGACTTGAAGGCTCGAAAGGATGGAGGTATAGGTGGGACCCTGAAATAGCAGTAAGGCTTGTCCTGAGGTCGCAAACTACGGCAGTTAGCGCTAGGCGGTTGGCGAAAGGAATCAAGCCGCCGCTTAGGATGTTCTCCATTGGAAGAGTTTTCAGGCCAGACGAAATCGACTGGAGCCACTTCATCGAGTTCAACCATTGTGAGGGCATAGTAGTGGACGAGAACGTGAACTTCCGCGAGCTTCTCGGTTACCTGAAGAGGTTTGCAGTTGAAGTGTTCAACGCCGAAGAAGTGAAGTTCGCGCCATCGTATTTCCCGTTCACCGAGCCGTCTGTAGAGTTGTACGCGAAAATCCCTGGCAGGGGCTGGGCGGAAGTGGGCGGGGCCGGAATGTTCAGGCCCGAAATGCTGAGCGCGTTGGGAATAAAAGTGCCTGTGCTTGCTTGGGGTTTGGGCGTTGACAGGCTTGCGATGTTGTCCTTGGGCATAAACGACATCCGCGACCTTTTCTCCTCGGATTTGGCGTTGTTGAAACAAAAGGCGTGACGGGTATAAATATGGTTTCCACTGTTGTTGACAAGAAAAAACTTCTTTCGCTCGTTGGCGCTGACGAGAAGACCATGCTCGCGAAGCTGCCTGACATCAAGTGCGGAGTTGAGAGCGTGGACGGCGAGTCGGTCACCATAGAGGTTACAGGAGACCGGCCCGACCTGCTTTCAGTTTACGGAATCGCGCGGGCAATGAAGGGCTACCTTTCCAAGGAGCTTGGCCTGCCCAAGTCCTCGTTCGCGCCTTCAGGTCTGAAGATTCATGTTGACCCTTCAGTTGAATCAGTAAGGCCGGTGATGGAGTACCCTGTTTTGTTTGACGCTGAAAACAGGGTGTTGTCTCTCATCCCGATAATCAACTCTGCCGATTGCGCGGTTACGACCAAGACGCGCAGGGTGTTCATCGACCATACGGGCAGCGACTTGCACGCCTGCAACACCTCGCTCAACATCCTATGTCAGGACTTGCAGGATTCCGGCGCTACAGTTAAGACAGTTGAAGTCCATTACGCCAGCAAAAAAATAGTCACTCCAGACGCCCGTCCTGAAAAATACAGCATGAACGTGGAGCACGTGAACAAAATTCTCGGGACTTCGCTGCAGCCGAAAGAAGTGGTTCAGTGCCTGAGACGGCAGCGTTTGGACGTGGACATAGGGAAGAACACGTTGGAGTGTTTCGTGCCGAGGTACCGTTCGGACTTCCTGCAGGAAGTGGACCTGTTGGAGGAAGTTGCAATGGCTTACGGTTACAATAATTTCGAGCCGAAGGAGCCGAGCGTCTTTACTGTTGGTTCCAAGAGCGCGGACACTTATCTGGTCGAACGAACAAGGGACGTCTTGAGCGGGTTCGGCTTCCAGGAAGTCCTTACGCCCATATTCAGTTCGCCTGAAAAAATGTCTAAAGCTTTCATCGAAGGTTCGGTCAAGATAAGGAACCCGGTCAGCGAGGACTATTCCTCGTTGCGTTGTTCGCTTGTTCCGGGCCTGTTGGCGGTTCTTGCGCGTAACACACACCTAGCTTACCCGCAGAAGGTGTTCGAGGTGGGCGAGGTTGTAGTGAAGGACCAATTGTCCGAAACCAGGACGCGAACTGACCTTCATGCCGCTTTCGCCGTAGCGCACGCTTCCTCCAACCTTAGCGAGTCCGCTTCCTTCGCTGCAGAGCTCTGCAGGCTCCTGAATATTCCGTTCAAGCTTTCCAAACTGAAAGGCAAATTGTACGTTGACGGCCGAGCTGCCAAAACCGGCGAAGGCGAGGTGGGTGAAGTTCACCCGGCTGTGCTTGAAAGCTACGGCCTGGCCATGCCCGTATGCGTTTTCGAAGTGAAGCTGAAAAAGGGAGAGCGTTAGTGGACGACGGAGTTTTGGATTTCGCCGGGAAACGCGGAGTGCTTCTTGTTGCAGCTACCAAGTACGCTTCGGCCGAGCGGATAAACTCCTTGCTCGCGCAGGGCGTCAAGGCCATAGGCGAAAACCGCGTTAAGGACGCGGAAGAAAAGTTGCCGTTGGTCGGGAAATGCGAGAAACATTTTTTCGGCCGGATGCAGTCCAACAAGCTCGGCACGATTGTTTCCCTGTTTGACGTGGTTGACTCCTTGTGCGATTGCGGCCACGCCGTAAAGCTGGACGCGCACGCGGAAAAGCAGGGCAAGATAATTCGCGTGCTTGTGCAGGTTAACGCAGGGGCTGAAGCTGCCAAACAGGGCTTGCCGTTGAACGCCGCGGAAGTTCGGAAGTTCCTCGTTGGGCTGAAGCCGCTGAAAAACATTAAGGTGGAAGGTCTGATGGTGGTGGTGCCCGAAGGCGAAGGCGGGAAATATTTCGGGAGGGCTAAGAAACTTTTCGATTCCCTCAGGGAAGAATTCAACCTGAAGTATTTGTCCATGGGGACTTCGGAGGGTCGGAAAGATTCTGTTTAGCTGACCCCGCCCTTCATTTTGAGTACCGCAGCGTAGCCCAAAGTAGCCAATACGCCCGGTAAGAGAAGCAGCATCGTGTCTTTTGTCGCAAAAAACAATGCAATTCCAGCGATTATGCAGGCAACCCTGCCCGCGTTGAGGAGGAACTCGCGGTTTGCCATCGCGGCTTCCGGCCTGTTTTTCTTGTCCAGTATCACCGCGTTGCGGAGCGGCAGCGAGAGCGTGTAAAGGAAACTGAACACGGCGGTGGAGGAAGCCCACTGGAACGGGTCTGCTGAAAAAATTGCCGCAAATAGCGGGATTGCGGTCAAAATGTTGAGCGGTATGAGGAAACCTTTCCGTTTGTTCAGCGCGTCAGATTTCTTGGCCAGCACTACCATGGCAAGCACAGCCGCCAACGCGAAGAAAGCAGAGAAAAGCCCGAAGCCTGTTGGTGTCGGGAAGAAGACGACAGATACTGCCGGAATGATTGCCAGCGGCGCGGCTGAAATGGCGCCCTCTAGGAAAGCAAGAGTGCGGTAGCCTTTGCCCTCGGTGAAGGAACGGTGGAAGTCGAAGTTTATGGGCTTGTCGGGCTGCTTGGAAGCAAGGTATAGGAAAGGCAGCGAGAGAACAGACGCGAGCAGGTATAGCGCGCTGAATCCTCCTGCGTTGATGACCAGTATGCCTGCGATGGGCAGCGCAACCCCGATGACGTATATTATTGCGTAGTAATACGCGCTCCTTGTCGCGTTTTTCTCGTGCACCCTTTCGCGGAAGAACAGGCCGTTGTAGACCATCCAGAAATAGCATATGACCAATCCGTAGGGTATCGCGGCAATCCAAACAATCCAGCTGTAGACAGGGAACGCCAGAAGCAAAAATTCCGCAAACAGCAAAAAGCCAGCCAGAATGAACGAAAAGCGTGGGGACAAAGAGCGTTGGAAGTATACTGCCAAAGAACCGACGCAATATACTGCGACCATGAACGCGAGAAAACCTGACATGCCCATGCCGAGCGAGGTCAGCAGGTAGAGCGCGAGGAAAGAGTTGGATAAAATGGTCGGTATCAGGTACGCTAGATACAGTT
>JACROM010000034.1 GCA_016214445.1 Microcaldota archaeon | reverse complement strand
TGGTCTTCACGACCGCTAGTCATGATTGGGAAAGCGCTCCGCAACCGACTCGTGATAGTGTGCTCTAACGCACGGATAGATGAATGTCGGAATCGTTTTGCCGATGAATTCGTAAAGTATAATAGGGGGTTTTCATAGATGCTTTTCTGGCTGGGGCTGCTTGTTCTAATCCTAATCCTTACCTCGGTGAGGGTGCTGTTCGAGTACGAGAAAGCGGTAGTGTTCCGCTTCGGGCAGTACTCGCGCACGCTTGCAGCCGGGCTCAACTTTATCATCCCGCTGGTGGAACGGACCGAGAAAGTGGACATGCGCATCCACGTCAGCGACGTGCCATCCCAGGACGCCATAACCAAGGACAACATCTCGCTCCGGGTGGACGCAGTGCTCTATTACCGGCTCGCGGACGCCGAGAAGGCGGTGATAGAGGTGCAGGATTTCTCCTACGCTACAGCCCAGCTGGCGCAGACCACCATGAGAAATGTAGTAGGTGAAGTAACTCTTGACCAGCTGCTTGCGGAGCGCGACAAGATTTCCGAAAAAATAAGGACCATAGTGGACAAGGCAACTGACCCGTGGGGCATAAAGGTCGACGGGGTGGAACTGAAGCATATAGAGCTGCCGGACGACATGAAGCGGGTCATGGCCAAGGCAGCTGAAGCAGAAAGGATGAGGCGCGCGACAATCATAAGGTCGGAAGGTGAAGCTGCAGCAGCTGACGTGCTGTCGCAAGCTGCCACCACGCTCAACAAGCAGGACGGAGCGATGAACCTCAGGACACTTCAGAGCCTGAACGACATCGCGTCAGACCCTTCCAACAGCGTAACTTTCTTCGTTCCGCTCGACATAGTCAAAAACTACATGGGTAAGAAAAAATGATTGAATATCTTTGGATGTTGGTCCCGCTCGTAGTTCTCCTACTTTTGTTCTCCATCAAAATCGTCAACCAGTACGAGCGCGGAGTAAAGTTCACGCTCGGCAGGTTCGCGGGCATAATGGAACCCGGACTGAACGTAGTCGTGCCTTTGATACAAAGCTACCAGAACGTGGACGTCAGGGTTGTGGCTATGGACATACCGAGGCAGGACACCATGACGAAGGACAACGTCTCAGTTGAAATCAACGTCGTAATCTACTACAAGGTGAACGACCCGAAGAGCGCCATCATAAACATACAGGACTACTCCTACGCAACAACACAGGTCGCGCAGACCTCCATGAGGGACGTGGTTGGCGAAACCACGTTAGACGACCTGCTCGGCAAGAGGGAACTAATTGGAAAAAGGATACAGGAGATAGTCGCCAAGGCAAGCGGCGAGTGGGGAGTTCACATCGACACAGTTGAAATCAAGGACATCCAGCTCCCGTCCGACCTGATACGAGTCATAGGCAAGGAAGCCGAAGCGGAACGGGAAAAACGCGCAGTAATAATCAAGGCATCCGGAGAATTGGAAGCCGCCAAGAGCCTGGTAAAGGCAGCCAAGGCGCTTACCTCGATTCCGGGTGGCTTGCACATCCGTATGCTTCAAACCATAAACAATTTAGGCAGCGAAAAAAGCAACACGAACGTGTTCACTACCCCCAGCGAATTATTGGAAGCGATACTTCAGTACGTGAAGAAAAAGTAGTTCAGCCTATTTGCATGTTGAAGAACCTTTGCAGCACCCACAGCATGCCTCCCCACTGGCCCGTGAACTGCACCGCAGCGGCAAGAAACAGTGGTATTGCCAAAAGCCTGAGCCGGTCGTATTTCTTCCACACTAGGTAGGCGAGCCCTGCAGCAGGCGAAATAAGCGCCCACAAGAGCAACAGCATCACTTCGTGGTCGGTCACCATGGACTGCGCTTCCAAGGCCGCGATGCTAAGGTAAGAGTTTTGCTTGCCCGTAAGCGTAGTCTGTGTCCCGTTCTTTATGCTCACGATGCGCGGCAGGTTCAGCTTCATTGTGGTCAGTTGGGATTATTCCGCCAACCAATAAAAGCTGTTCGGGGTCACTGCCAGTACCCCCGTCAAACAAAGTTTGACGGTGTTGGGGGGCTTTCCGATTGTTTTCCGATGAAAACAATCGGTTTCGCCAAAGTTGGCTCGCGCTGAATCATTTATTCGGACAAGCATATTGCGACCCCGCGAAATCTTAATTAACGTAATGTCGTAAGGTTTGTGATGAAAGCCCTCGTACTTTACACCGCCGACGAATGGATGAAGAAGGTAGCGGAAGCGGTCGCGGAAGGCGCGAAAGAAGTGAAGTTTGAGGTGGATGTAGTTGAGGCGGGCAAAGAGAAGGATTACGCCGGATACGACTTCGTCTTTTTCGGCTCCAAGCTCGGCAACCAGCTCGACCCGAAAACAACCGCCTACTTCGAAAAACTCAAGAGCAAGCCAATAGCGTTGTTTTTCGTCGCCACCTTCACGAACAAGAAAGTGATGGACGACCTGCTGAAGAAAGCCGAAGATGTGCATGCGCAGGTCAAGAACACTTTTTCAGCCAAACTGACTGGTTTCCTCGCTTCGCTCGGGATGGGCTCGGTGAAGGAAGAGGACCTCATCAGGGCGAGGGGCTTCGCGGAGCGCACCCTGAACAACCATTTCAACCTCGAATACGGCAAGGAAAGCGAGAAGGCGAAGATCAAGGGGTACTTGAAGTAAAACCACAGACTGCAAAAAAAAAAGAAAGGAAGAAAAGGCACCGCACGCAAGAACTATTAAGGTTTGGAAAGGCGATTCGAGTGGACATTGAAAAAATAAGGGAAAAAATCATTGCAGTCATGAGGCAACACCCGGTCAAGCGCGCGGCGATTTTTGGATCCACTGCAAAAAACAAGGCCAAAAAAGGAAGCGATGTCGATATCCTCGTCGAGCTTGGGCCGAGCGTTGGTTTGCTGCAGTTCATAGGCCTCAAGCAGGAACTGGAGAAAAAACTGGACAGGAAAGTCGACCTGGTTGAATACGGCACGATAAAACCGGCCTTGAGGGAAAGGATACTCTCCGAAGAGGTTTCGATACTGTGAATTCACTTCAGCTTGCTTAACGATTTGTACCATCGTGCATACTGTTTGTGGTTACCGACAAAATGAACGAATTTTGTCCGGGACTTTTCATCCTGTTCAAAAGCGATCCGGTACTGACCGACTTCTTCGACACGGTAAACAGAGGAACGCAAACCGCGGCCGACAATTGGCTGCTCCATTTGGTCGAGTTTTTTAATTATCATGCCCCGAACATGCTTGTCAAAGTTGCTGAAGTGCTTGTCCCAGCCCGGCTTGAATTCTACGTTCCAAGGTGTTAAGTCCAAAAAGAATCACCGGTACTTCGCAAGGGCCTTTTCCTTGGGAAGGTATTCCAAACCTTTCCGCTTCATTTCCGCTTTCTCTTCTTCGATTTTGCGACCGACCATTTCAAGTTCTACATCATCAACCAGATGGTACTCTCGGTTCAAGGCGAAAATACCCATGCGTAGAGCATCGGTTTTGGATTTAGCCAAGCCTATCTCTACTGCCTTATCTAGAATTAAGACGGGAACGCCTTCAAACGCCAACGTAGTACGCATAATGCATCACCTATGCACTAACAGTGCATAAAACACTATATAAACGACGTGATTACTCGGTTCTGTTGAAAGTCTCTTATAGCGCATAACGAAAATATCCGTACTTCTTAACTCGCCCTTTACGAGGTAATCGAAGTATGATTATTTTTGCAATCAGCTATTAGAAACGTCCCCAACAGGTCGGGGTTGTCGTTGACAAACCACAACGACAACTCACCACGAGTACCCTGGCGTTTTGGAGCGTTAACTTTTTTCGCGGTGCTAAAGAAAAGTTAAAAACAAGGGATAATCAAAGTTCTCTATAATGGTTCGGAGAAATATTGAAAAACCGAGAATACTGCTTATCTCTCCTTCACAGGACGAGCGCAAATTCCAGCCGCCCGGCCTCCTGCACTTAGCAGCCGCAATCAAAGGAAAGGCAGAAGTCAAGATTTTGCCTTCAGATGCTTCAGCAATGCGCGTAAGAAACGAAGCCGCGAGTTTCAAACCACACATAATCGGCGTATCCATGCACTTTGGCAACGAAGCAAACGCAATCGGGTACGCCAATGAAGCGAAGAAGGCCTGCATGGATGCACACGTTGTTTTCGGCGGGCCATGCATACTCGTGCCAGAAATAAACGAGCGCATACTTCGGCATTCTTCCGGCACGGCCACCATTGAAGGCGAAGCGGATTACACGTTCAAAGAGCTTGTTGAAATAATCGGCACTACGCCTGCAGGAAAGCTTACTGATGAACAAGCCAAAAAACTAGAAGAAAAAAGGGGCACAAGCCTGCTGCATTTGGGAAAGTTTCACCCAGCCAAGCTGCCTGGCGACCGGCTCGAAGAGAAACAGATGAACACACTAAAGCTGAACTACGGGCTACTTGAACGCGACAATGCAGAATGGATGACGGTATCTACTTCTCGCGGTTGCCCGAACGCATGCATTTTCTGCACGAAGCCCCATGGAAACAAGTGGCGCGCAAAAAGTCCACGGACAATAATACAGGAACTAAAGGAAATAGCGTTAAAACACCCTGAAAAAAAAGTCGTAACCTTCGCAGACGATACTTTTGCCCTTAGCCGCAAAAGGCTCGAAGAGCTTGTTGGCCTGATAAGAAAGAACAGGTTACACCAGCGATTTTCGTTCACAATGCAGGCTACAATACCCTCCATGCTGACGGTGGGAAAAGTTGGAGAAAGAACACCGGACTTGAAACTGCTGAAAAAGCTGAAAGAAGCTAACTGGACGAGGATAGAATTTGGGCTTGAAAACTTCGTTGAAAAGGAAAGGGAAAATCTCGGAAAACCACCGCACACGACGGAGGAAGCAATTGACCTGCTTCGCGGCACAGCAAGAAATGGCATGGATGCCGGCGCATTCATAATACTCGGAGGAGATGACACGCATACAGAGGACATAATGGAAAACGGCTATTGGGCCGCCAAACTGCACAAGGAAAGCGAAGGCCGCATACAGTTCTCTGCGAACCGCACGTTATAGCTTATCCGGGCACGCCGTTGTGGGACAAAGCCAGCGCAATAAAGCAAGAGGGCCCAGTTTTCAAAGAAGTGTGGCCGGCTTCTCCTGATGGAAAGCAAGAGAGGGCAGCATACCTGCACACAAACATAGTCGTAGAACCTCGCGACAAACTTGCCGCAGACATATTAAACAGAGTGGACGAAAAACGCGCCAAGTACGGTTCGATGTTGGAGTTGTTAGGAATCGTACGCGGAGAAATTAACAGACGCGAGAAGCAAATTCGCGCCACAATGGAAGCACATGAACGAACTAGCGGCGCAGGTTGGAGGTTATTCGCGTTCACTAAAGAAGCGGAAAAGCTGAAGTCGCTTAAAGAGAAACTGCGGGAAAAACAGGAAGACCTAGAGAGGACGAGAACACGAATTCCTCTTTAAGAGATGTCACTCATACCTTATAGTCGCAGGCGGCTTCTGCGGGTCGCCCCTTTCTTTCCAAAGCTCCCGCCGACCTCAACTCTTGTTCCGTTTTCGCGTCCGCGGGCGGGTCAGCGCGTCGACAAGATATCGGTCTACAACCGTCTCTGCAAATGCGCGGAAGCGACCCCTGGACGGGTCGAAGTCCTTGACTGCCAAGATGAGGCCCGCAGTAGCTTCTTGTTGTCTGTCCGCTCTCGAAAAAGTCCTTGGCCATCGTCTTTTGGAAATAAGCGAGCTAAGAAGAGGCTGCATCCTCCCCGTAAGTTCAACGAAGGCGTCTTGACTTTTATTGGCCCGCAAAGCAAGTTCCCGGTCATCGTCGGAATAACCCGCGGCGTCTTGTTCCGATTCATTCTTCAGCTTCAACAGCGCGCCTTTCAGCTGGGGGATAAACTTCTCGTTCAGAAAGACGTCCGAAAAAGGGCCGTGTCTTGAAGAGTCATACGCATTTACGGCATCGTGTAAGGGTTTGCGGATTTTTTCTGACAAAGCAGCAAGCTGTTCTCGCGTCGTCTCAAACTTCCATCCAAGCTTTTCGGCTGTTCCAGAAACCGTTTCCTT
>JACROM010000042.1 GCA_016214445.1 Microcaldota archaeon | reverse complement strand
TGGGTTGGTTGCTTTTCGTTCGTACGAAGAAAGACCAACCTGCCTACACAGGTGAAGACGAAAAATTTTTCGGTTAGGGGACTGCACACGGTTTTCAGGTGCTAGCTTTAAAAGCAGAAGTCACTCATTGGTAACCCTCTTAAGGGAGCACAATGAAAAAATTCTCGGTTTACAAGCCCAACAAAAAAATGGCCGGAGCCGCGTTCCAGTTCGACTTCAATCCCGCCAAGGAGAGCGTTTTCGTTGAGGCGGCGTTGCAGGCAGGCGAGCAGTTCAACTGGAACGAAAAAGTCATAGTGAAGCTTTCAGTGGGCGACCTCGCCAAACTTTTGCTTGTTTTGGAGGGGAAAAAGAAGTCAATAGAGCTTTTCCACGACTCAACCAAGACGAACAAGCCGGAAGAACCAAGCGCCAAACCGGAAACTGGCGCTTCGCTCAAAAACACTTCCCTTTCGCTTGTCAAAGGCGATTACGGGTTCTTCATCAAAGCCGCCAGGCAACTCGGGGACGGCAAGGTGAACGTGGTAAACATGCCGTTGAGCGACGATGAAGGTGTTTGCCTGGAAGTATTGTTCAGGCAGGCAATCGCGAGGGTTTACGGTTGGTAGAAAGAAGTCTAAAGTCATTCAACGAATTCAACAAACTCTTTTTCCTTGAAGTGCGGGTCGCCGGTAAGAACTGGTTCCTCTTCCGAGGCATAAGAGTAAATAATCGCGTCCGAGAGGTGGAGTTTTTCATCTTCTGACAGCTTGCCGCCTTTAACCGCCTGGCCGAAATCCAGGTCCAAAATCACGCTGTGCTTAAAAATGAACGCCAGCGCTTTTTCGCGAAAATCTGGCGACACTTTGCGTTTTTGCAAAATCCGGGATATTTCAGCAACTGCTAATGAAGGCGTCTTAAGCATATTCTCTTCTATTAGTTGTTTGAAGGCAAGCTTGTTGTCAAAATAGTCAATCCAAGCATAGGAGTCAGCAATATAAGTCCGCATGCAGATTTTCCTCCTCTCTTTCCAATTCTTCCAAGTCCTTGACTGAAACCATGCCTTTCAGAAGGCCAAAAGCGCTTTCTTTTTTTTCCTCAAAGAAGTGCTTATGCAGCAATGAGTTTACCCCTTTGGACAGGTTTCCGCCGAACATTTGGCGTACCTTTTCCGCTAGTGCCACGTCCAAAAGCACGGTAACCCTAATCTTTCCCATGTCATACATATTACATCATACCCTATAAAAGGCTTTGTTTTGAAAAAAGAAAACAAAGGATGCGTCAAACGTCCTCTATCCCTGCTTCCCTAACGGAGAAAACGCACTCCCCCAGCGTCTTGGGGAGACACCTCCGCTTGCGCTACGGTTTCTCCCCGCTACCCTGGGAAGCACCCCCTCTTCCACTCTAAACGTCCTCAATGCCAGCTTCCCTAACGGAAAACACGCACTCCCCATCGGGCATGTTGGGCGAGTCAACAAGCTTGGCAATGCGGCGGTCTTCCTTGCTTCTCCGCAAATAGACGCGGTAAGTTGAAGTGTGCGCTAGGATGTTGCCGCCGACTGGCGCGGTCGGGTCGCCGAACAATATGTCCGGCCTGTCCATGACTTGGTTCGTGAAGTAAACCGCAAGGTTGTACTTGTCGGCGAACCTCAACAACAAGTGGATGTGCTTGTTGAGCTTCTGCTGCCTTTCCGCCAACTCGCCTCTTCCGACGTAGTCGCTCCTGAAAGCGGCCATGAGCGAGTCCACCACAATCAGGCGGATGTTCTTCTCTGTTATCATGGGCTCCAATTTTTCCGTCAAAAGCATCTGGTGGTCGCTGTTCAAGGCGCGGGCAACGTGTATGTTCTTGAGAATCTTGTCCGGATCCATACCTCTTGCCTCGGCCATCTGCGCTATTCTTTCCGGCCTGAAGGTTGATTCGGTATCTATGAAAGCAACCGCTCCGCCGAGCCCTCCTTTTTCTTTTGGCATCTGCGCGTTGACGCACAGCTGGAACCCCACCTGGCTTTTGCCAGATGAAAACTTGCCGAAAAACTCGGTTATGCCCTGCGTTTCGATTCCGCCGCCAAGCAAAGCGTCCAGCTCGTGCGAACCGGTTGTTACCTTCTCTATAGACTTGCGCCGCTCCAGCACGTCGCAACCGGTTTCGAAACCGAGCTCCAAAGCGTCCCTTGCAGCGTTGATTACCTTTACTGCTGTTCCTTCGCCCACTCCTGATACTTCAACCAGCTCTGCCGGCATGGAGTACGCGAGCGTGTCAAGTGAATCGTATCCAGCTTCCCTGAGTTTCGCGAGTATGGAGGGCCCCACTCCTGGAATGTCCTCCACTGAAAAGACTTTCTTGGCTTTGCCGTCCTTCTTGGACTTGTCGCCTATTTCCAACACTGGGACTTCCTGGACTTCTTCAGCCTGCGCCATACGATACCACACTCCAAATTCCCGCGGAACGCCAAAAACACATTTCCTCTTCCGTTCCACGGCTACGGGAGTCCCCCCATGCGGACGGGATATCCCACTGAACATCTTCCAGTCAAAAGGAGTTTATAAACCAACGGAGGGTAGCTGGCCGGTGGCTTTGAAACAATGGCGGCACCATGCATCAACAAAATGAGAACGTCATAGCCATTCAATCTCTTTTTCAGAGAAGCCCATCCTACGCAAATCCGCTAAAGCCTCTTTCCGCGACATTCCCTGCTCAAGCCGACGCTGAAAACCCGCTCTGACAACGTCCTTTTCCGACAATTTCTCCAGCTCCGGCAAAATCGGCGCATCAATACCCCGAGTTTCCTTCAACACAACAAGCTTATCGTACACCCAACCATGCCAAGGACGCTTGCTACTCTGAACCTTGCACTCGTTCAGAATGAGGTCCCAATCCACTCCGCTCGAACGAACAACCGCAGCAATGTCAGCCAAATCACGGTCACGATCCGTAACGCTCTTGAACAACACGACATCTTCATTTGAAACCAAACGAACCGACAAATTGCCGTAAACACCCAAAAGCGCACTCCGCTCGACCATGCTGGGCGTTAACTCCAACGCCTTGCAAACCCAACGAACGAACAAATCCAACCGAAAATCAGACGCGGTCTTCCAAATGCCATCCGCGCCCATTTCGGCATATTCCGGTTCCAATAAACCAGATTTCTCCCGGACAAACCCCAAGCCTTTCAAAAAAGAAGCAAAACACTCACAACTTTTTTCATCCAAGAACACTAAATCCAAATCCTTGGTGGCCGGCTTCTGATCCCGAAAAACCATAGCTCCGCCGCCCAGCATATACGCGACAACGGGTTTTTTCAGCCGCGACCCCATCTTTACCAAAAAGTCGCCCAAATCCTTTTTCGAAAACTCCTTTCGCATAAAAACCGCTACCTTAACTTATTGGCCAAATCAACCGCAACACGCAAATCCCGCAAAACTCCGGACAAATTCAGTTCAACCGAATAATCTTCCGCCAAGTTCCTCAACAACACCCGATCCAACTTCCGACCGTTTTTAGCCCAAAACAAACCCAAAACCGTCTCATCCTGACGCTGCTGAACAGACGTCAACAACAACGCGTGGACAAAATTTTCCTCCAAACTCAACTTCCGCTTCACACAATCCAGATTAAAATAATAATCCCGATACGAAGTCAAAACCGCCTCCAAACCCGCTTCAACCAACGCATTCAAACCAGTCGGAACCGCAAAATCCGGAACAAAAACGCCATCCGACCTGACCACTACATGTTTACGAACTCGCGCGTACACATTATGGCCATTGAACTGCTTCTGCAACTGAAACAAGACATTGTCAGCAAACTGGTTGGCAAACGACTCCACGAAGGCATCCGACACCAAAACCTTGCCGCCAGTCCTAACAACAACCCCCGCCGCCTGCAGCTTCTTTACGACCCGATAAACCGTAGGGATCGAAAGACGGCTCTCCGTAGCAATGGCAGGAATCGTCAAACCATCGCGAAACGAAGCCAAAACCAAAACTTCCAACGAGTTACCGGACAACCACGACTCAACCTTGGCTGAAGGCCGGGAATCCACCAAACGCTTAAACGCTTGAGCATGCGAAGCATCCGACAACCGAACCAAACGCTCAGACCCGCGCGAATCCACAAGAACCAAAGTCTTGGCCTTCAACGAATTAACTAATTGTGACGAAAACCCCGGACTCACGTGCTCATGCCGGGCCAGCTGACCAATCGTAAACGAATTGGTGCACAGAAGCTTCAAAAACGAAACCTCCCGGACACTCAACGCCAACCTTTCATTAGAGTAAACCATAATTAAAAATTAGTAATATCTCCTATATAAGCTTTACTGAAATACAACAAAAATTATCAAGAACAATCGCGACCAACTCTACACGGACCCAACGAAACTCGCCCACAACCTCGCAGGCCTCCAGAAAGGACTGAACACCATCATAATCCGAACGGACCCGACTAAGCCCGACAAGCCAGTTGAAGTCAAAGCCTTTTGGGTAGCCAAAAACGAAGAAGTCAAACAACGCCTCCTACAACTCTTAATCCCTAACTCCGCGACATATGCAATAGGTTTGCCGGAAAACCCAATTTTTTACCAAGCTTTTCAACCCGTTTCGGAACCTCAGACACCAATTCCTCCGAACCTAAGCTAACACAATAAACCCTCGAAAAATAAAGCA
>JACROM010000028.1 GCA_016214445.1 Microcaldota archaeon | reverse complement strand
GTTATTCGCTATAAATGACGTTTTCGACGGACTTCATCAAGCTCGTCTAGCCGTTAGGGCGATATGGGACTAAACCGGTTTTGTTTCAAAGCTATATCACGACACCCTGTTTTCTTCGCTCGTGATATTATAGTAAGCTCCGACGATTACGCCGACCGGCAGCACTCCACTACGCAATACGCTTTTAACTTCGAGCATTTCGGCCTCTGCATTTGCTTTTCTCTCTATCGGAGTAGCGCCTTCTGCCGTTCCGCTAATCGCGTACTGCGTTATCACTCTCTGGCGGATTGGTTCGACCTGAAGAGTTGGGGCGGATAGGAGGCCCACTGCCTTCCACGATGCGACGGTAGTCTTAGGCCGATCGAACACGTCGTGGAAAGAAACCATTTTTGGCGTCATTTGTTCTTTTGCCTTTAATATTATTTTTCTTGATGCATTCTTCTGCAGGGAATAACCCGCGGCTTCAAGCTCGGAAAGTATTTTTTTCGGCAAATTCTCTTCGGCCAGAATGGTTGAACGGTTTGACGCGAGGATTTCATTCTTCTTGGCGTCAAAGTCTTGCGTGTAGTAAATCAGTATGTCGTCGCCTTCCTTTCTCAGCGCTTGTTGGAGGGCTTGTTCACTGCCTTGTCCTTCCGCGTTCCTATCCAAGATTATTGCTGCATTCTGCGGGCGGTCGAGAAACATGTAAACGTTCTCGCCGACTTTGTCTCTAGCTAGTTCAGCGAAGTTCAATTCACTATCCCCAGTTATCGCAAAAACGAGCGCCCACTGACCATCATCACTGACGTGCTGAGCACCGCGCCCTCCAATCGTACTAATTATAATGTCGCTGTTATTCAACACTTGTCTTCCGTCTACCAACGCTTCAAACCGGCCCTCGGAGGCCAATAGTTCTTCGATTTTTTTGATGTCTAGCGAATTCGTTGGCGGCAATTCAACTAGTATTTCAGCCTTGCCCACAGGTCTGACTCGCGCGGTGTACAACCCAAATGTTTGCAGCCTCCTTTCAGTGACGTTGGTCAACGATTCCATTAACGGAGTTTCTACTGGCGTATTCAGGTAGATGGGGATAGCTGTGCTTCCCACGAAACTGCTTGGCGCAAAATGGCCGGCTAATAAGAACAAGCCGATAACCAATACGATGGACCCCACGCCCAACGTGGCGATTGCCGACCTGATTTTACCGAGTTTGTGGTTCGTCCTGATTAGCACGTATTGGTAGTATACTTGGAGTACTATCACCGGCAGGTAGGCTATTAGCGGGTTTATTGTCATAGCTGTGGCGATGATCGTGGACAATCCGTGGAGTATGGTTAGTACTGGAAAGGTTAGCGCAATTCCGTATAAGTGTTTGACGAAGGATTCCTTGCCGCCCAATAGCTTTGCTAGGCTCCAAGAAATGCCTATCCATATTATTGCTTTGAATACGGTTGCTATTGGCAGGACGATCATTTGCAGTGCTTCGTCCTTGCTCATTACGGGAACCATGGCGTTGAGCAGGAGTAACGACGCTGCAATAATGGTCGCGACGCCGCCTATATACAAGACGGCGGTTGTCCCGCTAGCTTTTTTAGCGATTCCCTTGAAAGTCTCTTCTGGTTTGAAGAATACTTGCGTCAAGTCCGGGTTTAATACGATGCTTTTCCAGCTCATTTCCGTTACCTGTTTCTCAGCAAATTATCACGGCGTTTTTTTGATTGAACCCTTTTTTCGTACAATCAGTTAATACGTCGCCCACCTTTAAGGTTTCGTCTCGCGCGCCAGTTCGACGACACGCACGCCGGTCCTGGCAACGATTACCCAACCTCTTTTCTTGAATTCTTTCAGCAGCAAACGCGTTTCGCGCTTTCTGAAGCAGTACATGCAACCAAAGAAGCGGTAAACTTCCCGCCAAGGCACGACACCCCGTGCGCCGTACTTGTCTTTGAACCGTTCAAACGCCAAGGCTGCAAAATCAAATTTTTCGACTACCACGAAACCACCCGTAAAAATAATGATTTTACGAGAAACAGACAAAAAACTGCCTATGTTTTAGAAATGCGGTGCGTCCAAGGCAATAATCAGCCAGTTGCCTGCCGCGTGAGCTACGATTGCTGGAAGGAGGTTGCGGCCTGACGCGAGATAAAGCGCACCGTATAACACACCGCTTGCGAGGCGGCCGGCGAATTGGAAGAAGATGACGTTGTCGTGGGCGAAAGAGAAAACCAAGCCCGTGAGAATGACCAGTGCCCAAGCGATTTTTTGATAGGATGCTTCGGATATCTTTACTGGTTTTTTGAGGAAGGTGAACTTCGTCGGTTTTTTTAGAATTATGGCGGTCGCCAAAAACATCCCCAGCAATAGACCCCTGACCAAAAACTCTTCAGACACCGGATTGAGAAAACCGCTTGTCGCCACAGCCGTGAAAAGAGGCTCGCCCATGGAGCGTAGCGGCTGCTGAAAAACCCATGCCGCGAGCAAGTCCAAAGCAAAGGCTGCGATGATTGGCAAGACGACGGTAAAACGCCAGTCATCCAAGCGGAGGGAAAAACCGTCAAAAACAACGGAAACCCACTCCCGCCGGTTTTTGTTTTTGAGCTTGCCGATTCTCTTCCTGATTTCTTTTTGGTTGAAATGAAAAAAGAGGACTGTCGCGGTCAAGAGGACCGGTATGAGCCAGCGGTTGAGGTAAACCCACCAAAAATCCATTCAAAAACCTGTTGTTTCCTAAGAAAACCTGCCTATTCTCCGTTCTCTGTTTTGGTTAGCTAACATTGAAAAACTAGCGCGTTACCATTCTTTACTGTTATGATTCCTGCAAAGTTAGAAATGCGCCATCAGGTTGAAGAATTCAAGAAAAGGCTTCCTGCAGATTGGAAGGTCGAAGTGGCGCGGGAGGATTCTCGGCAACTTTTGCCCGGGTTAGGAAATGTTTTCTTTGAAGGTCGCATCCAGCAGGGCAAGGAAAAGCAACCATTCAAGGTAACGGTCTGCGAACTAGCGCCAAAAGGGCCTCTGCTTGCGGTGGTCGGCTTCATGAACAACGAGAAAGGCCAGCGGATGCTTGAAGCTGTCGAGAATATTTATGGAGAGGCAGTGATGAAAGAAATAACGAAGGATGCGCTCGGCAAGGAGTTCATTCAAGCGTCGTACATTCAAACAAGCCACGCGCCGAGTTGGAAGCGGCAACACGCGCGAATCGTGGAGGATTGCCTTAATTCCTGGAGGGAAAAACCCACGCACTTGGCTGAATTGCCTGTGGCGTCATGGGAGGGCAAACCGCACCCGCCGGATTATCGTATTCCATGGAGGCTTGACTTTGAGCACCAATTGAGAACATTCGCGGAACGGGCGAAACTCGTTTTCAGTGAAGGCAAGCTCACTGTTGAGGACAGCAGGCAAAATCGTCCGGATATTCTGCACTTCGCTGGAAACGCGACTATTGGTAGGTTGCGGACACCGTTTAGAGTGACGGTTAACAACATGCTTTTCGGCCCCAGGATGGCGATATTGAGCTTTCGTAACGACGAACTCGGCGTGAAGGCGCTGGAGAAACTGTCGGGGGTGTATGGAGAGCCCGCCGCAAAAGTACTTTCAAGCAATGTAATGACTGACCACGGGAAAACTGAATTCGTTGATTTATTCTATTTTGAACCTCATGACCCTCGCTTCGTGGAAAAATTCAAGCGGGACATTGGCCGCACGCCTGACAGAAAGCTGCTGCCGTGAGCTGCACGCGAAAACCCCTTGTTTTCCGAAAAAAAACTGCCTACTTTCAATCACTGCTTGGCGTAGTACAAACGTCACGGCGTGAAGGGAAGCCACGATAAATAATCGTTGAAGGCAATGTTGCGCTTGTGCTTCCTATCAGTTGGCGTTATGCAGCAGACTGGAACCTCGCGTTTTTTCTGGTTCTTGAATTGTATTTCGCAGAAAACGCCTCCCTTGTCCTTCGAGCACGATACACGTAAAACGGTGAAAACAGACTTTGTGTCGCCGTACTTCTTGCTCCTGAACTTGGCTTGAAAAGGAAAGTCGAAGCATTCCTCGAGGTAAATCTCGAAAGCACTCAACCCCTTGTCCCATCCTTCAGAGTCAACAAGCAACTCATCTAGCCGCGTTTGCTGGTCTGGCTCGTCAAGAAGGTGTCTGAACATGAAAAAGTCGTCATCCGCACTCATAAAAATCACTATTTCTGCGTTTTCCGAGAAAAACTGCCTACTCTACATATTTGGTTTGGTTCGTCGTGATTTTTCTACTCCTTTTTTCGCGTCGGGAAAGATGTCTTTGGCGTTTTCTGTCGCGGACCCGTCCTGGAGCCACTTGGCCGCGTAACCGGCGAAATTCTTCAAAGCTTGTGGAAAGCGGGCTGACATGGAGTAAACGAGGCCTTCATGCTGCAATAAGCCCGCCTGCGCGCCGAAATCGAGGTAGCGCTTCCACGTCGTCACCGGCAAGTCTTTCGGGCAGTCGCGCAAACGCAGGACGCTCTTTTCCTTCACCAAAAGCAGGGCGCGGGTGAAGCGGTAGGCTTCAGTCGGGTTGTCGAAGAAGAATTCGGCGATGTTTTTGACGGTTAACGGCTTGTTTTTCGTCACGCTCGCATCCCATAGAAAATGCTTGAACGTCATTTTGTTTCACTCGCTTGGTCATAGAGGTGTTTGATGTCGTTCAGGTCTAAGAGAACCGCTTGGTATTGGTGAGCGAGTTTTCTGCAGCTGTCGGTAAAGCCGTTTTTGGATACGAGAACGAAGCGTCGCAGTCCTCCCTTTGGGATTTTGTTTGATTTGCGCACTAGGTTTTCCAGCACGTCTTTGTCAGCTGGTTGGTTGCGGTACTTTACTTCCACGAGAATTAGCGAGTCTTTGTTGTCTAGTACAAGGTCTATTTCTTCTCCGTCCTTGTTCCACCACGTTCCCATGTTATGGAAGTTTAGCGCGAGGTCTTGGATGGATTGCGTGTTGTAGGCGATGAAGAGTTCTTTTACTATGTCCTCAAAGACTTTCCCTTCATGGGCGGAGATGTTCTCCTTGATGTTTTTTAGCACTTCTTGGCGTTTGCCAAACTCTATATCGGTTGATTGGGGTAAGATGAAGCGGTACCAAAATGAGAAGAACGGGTCGTTGAGCACGTAACGGGCGATTTTCTTATGGCCGAACAACGGCTGGCTGAGTTTGACTAGGTTTAAGCCTTTTTCGAGCGTGTTGAAGTATGTCGGCAGGCTCTGGGGCTTTATTCCCGTGGAGTCGGATATCTCTTTGAGCGAGTGCTTGCCTGACGCGATGGCTTGCATGATTGCGTTATATCGGGTTATCTTGCGTAGTTCTAGTTCGAGTACTGTTTTGGGTTCTTCGCGCAGAGTTGAATCGGGTTGGAGAATTTCGTTTTCGATTGCTTGCCATACGTTTTCGTGTTTTTGTGATAGTTCAACGTAGAAGGGCGTGCCGCCGAAGACCGAGTACCACTCGATGCGCGCTTCTTCCGTCAGGTTGGGAAAAGCTTTTCTGAAATCGGCGTACTTGAACGGTTTTAAATCCATTCGTCCAGTCAGCCTGCCGTAAAGAGGGCCCGAGTAGGAGGTTGTTATCTTCTTCATCATGCCTACCGAGGAGCCTGAAAGGATGAATAGGATGGGGTTGTTCTTGAGTTTTGAATCCCAGTAGTGCTGGAGTTGGGTGATTGCGGACTTGTCGATTGTGTTGAATCGCTGGAATTCGTCAATGATGATGATTGATTTTGTGTTTTCGGTCTGTTTTGCCAGGAATTCGTAAAAATCTGCCCATGTTTCAATGTTTATGTTCGCGTTGGCTTGTTTGTTTACGTCTTTTGTGAGGTCGCGCTTGAGTTGTTCTCGTTCTGTTAAATTAATGTAAAAGTAAAAATTTTGGGGTGGTTTTACTTCGCTTACGAGCTTCTCAATCAAACGGGTCTTGCCGAGGCGGCGGCGGCCGTAAATTGCGATTAACTCTCCCTGGTCAAGTTTGTGGAATTTTTCTTTTAGGTAGGAAAGTTCTTGTTTGCGGTCGTAAAACGGCGCTTCTTTTGCCACAACATCACCAAATATATTCTTAACAATAATATAATATTTTCTGGAATATAAACCTTCTTTTCATTACTCCAGCCGCATTGGACGCAGATAATACTCATTGCAATGCTTTAGCATAATTTATAATTATGAAACGAATTTCATATATATAAAACATCCGATGCAGTGTAAAAATAGCGTTTGCGGAAAGACCCGTAAAGTTACATTATTACAGTATTTTGTTGAAAACTAAAGCCACTCG